>JAADDN010000036.1 GCA_013153895.1 Thermoproteota archaeon
GTGAGAACTGTACCTATAGTATAAGCATACTATACTCACCAAAACTAGCAAAATACATTGGAGTATTCAAACACAGTAACAGAAGCATCATCATTGGACTAGAAGACTGCTCATGTTGCGACTTTGATAAGAGAGACGAGGTACTTAATATCACAATTCTAAGAAACATGACGCATATAGTGATACTACAATCAAAAGGAGAATTCAGCCATAGACTCTACATTAACAACAGCTTAGTATACTATAAGCCACCCGGAGTAACTAGGTACGACATAGATCTAGGAAACTACCCAATGAAATGCTGGTCTAGAAAACACTGTTACGGAATCTGTAAATAATGTATAGTGGATTTATCTAGTTCTCTAAAAACGCAACCACATTTATATGCGGTTCAAACTAATTTTCTTACGAGTAATATATGCTATTTTTCGTTTAGCACGATATTATTGCAATAGGCTATCTAGCGTAGTGCTAGAGAGAAGGATAATATTTGTTAACGAATGAAAATAACTAGATGAAATTTAGATAATTGTTTAAAGCTCTAGTTATTGTTTAAAAGTAGGTAGTAATGGTGAGGGCTACTGATATTGAAGCACTTTTTGAAAAATATTTGGAAGCTCAAGATCTCGCTTATGCTGACACACTTAGACTAGTACTCACGTATGGTTTAGGATGTGGTAGCACCGTACTGATACGTTATGGCAGGATAGCTATACTGAACGATGTGCTTAATGAACTTAGAGAAAGAGGTATAGATTTCTCGAAGTATAATCCTCAGTTAACGTTTGAAGATTTGCCCTTACCCATTGGTGAAACAGCTATAGCGATGTTCAAGAAACGTTTTCTTAGTCTAGTATGGGAGTCCTCTATAAAGAACTTAACAGATGTGACGGAACAATCCTTGAAGATGCTGTGTCTGATAGTGTATAGAAAGTATAACTGGTCAAAGTGTAACATCTTTCCATGCACTGTAGATGTGCAAAAACTTGCAGAAGCATACGAGCTCGTATATGGGGAGAATCTACAACAAGATGTCTTTTCTAAGATAATAGCCGATCTTATAAGGCTGTATATATTAGATTATATTGGAGGTCTTGTTCGTACTCTATATTGGACTCCTTTTATCGGAGAAATCTGTAACTTTATGAAACAAGCTCTACGGTACGAGCTTATAGTTGAGTTAAGACCTAAACCAGGTGAAGAATGAGAGTCCCCACGTTATCTGAGATAAAACAGGAAATTAAGAAGCGTGTATCTTACATACATGCTTTAGCTATTGAGCTTTTAAAGGTACAGGAACGTTGCGCACAAGCTTCAAACAAGTATTTCGACGAACTTGATACGTTTTTGCAAGAAGCACTGTTAGCAGGGCTGGATGATACAGGCAAGTACTCAGAGAATGCACTTGCACTACTATATAGAGACATTGTCGGAATCGAACTCGCGAATTCTGAGCTGCTTGTTAGACTCCTTAGAAGAGGAGAGCAACCGAAGGTTCGTATCATCTACATCCCTAAACCAGAGATCTGGCGTTCAATTAAATTTATAGAAAAGATCTCTAAAAGAATACTCGACATTGTAGGTACGGAATTTGTATCTGTAAGCATAAACAAGCCTATAGACTTTGCCGAGAAATTTACAGAACTAATTAATGAGCTGATTAGGATATTACCACAATTCAATAATACAATCTTATTTATTTGGTCTCTAGCCGATAATATATACTGGTATCTCTCAGAAGTATCAAAACCTGAAAATAACATATATCCAAATTTACTTGAATTAAAAGATGTTTTAGAAGGACTTGGATTAAAAACAATAAGATCTTGGAACAAACAGAAATACGAAGAATACAAGATACTAGGATACGAAGACTACGCGACAGCTATATGCACAGAACATTCTCTAAAATTTTCACTGTTTAACTTAAAGGAATGTAACACGCTAGGAGGATCAGTATGTAAGCTTATAGAATTATCATATGAACTCTTACGCAACCTTTCCTCATCTCACTTATATACTAAATGGTTCATAAATATCAAGGACTTTGAAAGAGAAATCGTACTGAGGTTACAGGAATCTATAGATCAGACATATAACATATTCAAACCAACACTCCCTGATCATCGCGAACAAATAGTTGCGCCACTGAAACTAAAACTATCTACCGATTTAGAGTTATCATTGGCTGATTTAAGAGGCATTCGTCATAGATTGTTTATCGATCAGGCGCGCGAGGATGGGTCTCTTTCATTCGGCTGGGCTGTGATATTACACTGGTACGATAATAACCTTATAGTGAGACACAAGATACCGCTATTTGATATGCTCGATCTAATTGCGCCATTCATGTTCTTAAGGTTAATTGATCTTATTATCGTCATGAACGAGAACGCTTTTGTACTACTGTCAAGGTGATACACTAATGCCTTCGGACACGGGTCTTTTCGAAACTAGAAGGCGTATATTGAATGAGAGTGCCGCAAATGTATCGGGAAGCACTACCGGGTATCAATGTAATAGTGTAAAGTCTGATAATGTCCTCGAAAAAGAAGTAGGCTTATCACTTTCGGTCGATAGACGTCCGAGAAGAAGCGAACAAGTATTTTCTATACGATTCTCAACATTTAAGATTCCTGAAATATATTTAAGTTCCTTAAATATAAGTCCTCTTCAAATAAA
Source organism: Thermoproteota archaeon (assembly GCA_013153895.1). Classification (GTDB taxonomy): domain Archaea; phylum Thermoproteota; class Thermoprotei; order Thermoproteales; family Thermocladiaceae; genus JAADER01. Next base: position 2,683 of record JAADDN010000036.1, read on the forward strand.
GCCGGCTATATCTCGATATGTTAGTAAAGAACTCTTGAATTTAATCCAAAGAGTCTTATATAATAATGAGGAGCTTAATGTATGCTGTATTAAGCTTATTGATATTGATAGGAAGGTGCTTAATGTAAAGAGTGACGTTAAACGTAGCACTATTCTGATAAAGCCTAAGCTATGCGAGCCTCCTCACATAACAATAACGAAACTCGGCACACATAAACTAAATGTTGAATCTAAGGTACTGAGAAGTCCTCATATAGTTCACGTCTCTGTTCAATCTCCTATAGAGATTAAATTAGTACAAGTTAATACTAAAGTACCCCAGATGTCACAGTCATGTACGGTGGATATTCCTTCAGTTTCGGATATACATGAAATTACTGATATCATCGATGTTAAAGATACAAAGGTAGAAACTGAACTTAACAGTGGGCTTCTAGAGGAATCTTTGTTCGAGTTAGTATTTGAGTTTAAAAGTCCTTCTCTAGGAGGAAATAGTTTTTCTAGTGTAAAACCTGATCGTTTTGTCGTTTTTTATGTGTCAGAAAGTTTAGGAAGAGATTGGGAATCTCCATTATTGAGAATTTTTTCAGATATTTGCTCGCTTATTGCCGAAACTATTGTTGGACAGTATCAGAAACCTAGAGATTATACGCTAAGTAATAAAGACAGAATGGAGGACCCTATTCCCACGATTTTGTTAGAGCATGTGGAGCCGGGAGTAATTCTCGTTATACGCTCTGAAAAATGTCTCGACGAAAAGTATATTCGTAACATATTGCGTGAAGCTGATCGTGCTAGGGTGTTAGGTTTCTTAGTCATTAATAGAAGTGCGATACCTGAAAATGTATGGAGAGAGGAAGTTGAAATTCAGCCTGGACATAGACTTGATATTATTATTCGACCAAAGGTAAGCTTTGAAGAGCTTAAGAAAATGTTATGTATAGTGGCTGCAGCGTTGTCCGGATTTAGTATTAATGAGAAAGACCTCATGAATCAAGTGAGTAAAAATGTATTAGCATTTGAGAAAATTGTCAGTATTGCTATTGGTGTATTCCGAAGGATTCTTGAGAGAGTTAATAATGACTTAGTGGTAGCTATGCTTAATAAGCCAAGCGTCGGCGAACAAGAAAGCGTTCTCCATAGGCTTCTCAAGGGTTGGGCTATATCATGGGTTATAAAGAAGTTCTTTAACGATAATATTGATCTTGCAAGGAATAGGATACATGTTGAGGAACAATTACCCTGCGGCGTCCCTGATATCTATGTTGAACTACCTAACGGTAAGAAGATGATAGTCGAAGTCAAGACTCTATTGGGGAAGGGAGTAAACCCCATATGGGATGAGCTGTACCATAACGAGCAAATTAGAAGATATGCATACTATGCAGATGAGGTTCTTATAATAGTACCACCATGGATACCTGTACTATATACTAAAGCATTGATTAACGTACAGAGAACATTATGGCAAGACAAAGACCAAACATTAAGAAGAGTAAAAATAGTAACACTATACACTACAAGCAACAAAAACGATATTATACCGATAGTAAAATACATAAAAATCGTTAAGCATAAACTTAAAAAGTAACCAAGAGTTATAGATCTAGAGCTGTCTTGTCAACAATGTATTGCAACTAGGTCAACACTATCATCTACCTAAACTCAATACGTTTAAGCTCGTGCAATACTTTCAAAAACATGTTAGCAATGTTGCTATACCCATATGATAGTACTTGTAATCCATTAACAAAATACTTATCAAAGAGGATGACCCTAACCTTAACTATGTTAAAGAATAGGAACATTAGAAGAAAGAGAGTGTGATTAAGGAAAGACTCAGAGAAGAGAGTGTTTTATCCTACTCCTACTATCCTTAAGAGTCCTATTATTGTTAATAATGTTGCTACTGGTACTAGCCCTATAACTATTAGGGTCATAGTTCTTAGAGACTCCATACGTATTTTATTAGAGATGAATAATTCCTAATGCTGCTAGTCCAAATATTGTTCTTATTATTGTTATTGTTATTCCAATGATGAGTAGTATTATGATGTCTTTTTCTTCGAGTGGTAGCATGGGTGGGTCTAGTAGTATGTTATCTATATCCTTTATTTGTCTACTCGTTCTTAGTAGACCTCTACTACATACTGCTAATGGTATTACAAGTCCCTGTAATACTGCTATGAATATTGTCACTAGAGCATTATTATGTATAACATAGCTATATGCTACACATAGACCAGAAAACATCTGCCCAGACAAGACACAAACAATCGATAACGTCCACATTCTATACAACTCCCATAACCTAGACCTCCTATCACGTAACTCTTCTATAATGACCCTCCTCTCTTCTACTGTCTCAGCCTCCTGTAGCTTTCTTATTGCTTTGTCTAACTTCACATCTATGGCATATGGATGTGGTATTAATATGATGTTTGTCTCATGTTCACTCTAAT
>JAADDN010000146.1 GCA_013153895.1 Thermoproteota archaeon
TTGAGGATTATTGAAGTATCGTTAAGTATAGTCTTCATCTATGGAAGATATTAATGTTTATATTTTAGATAATCGGTACACTTAGACCGTAAGATAATGTCTCTATGTCAACATGCTGATGAACAGGGTAAAAAGGTTTTCTGGGGACTTGAGGGTCTATATGTCAATGAGACAGAGATATGTTATATAGATAATGACAGCGGCAAGATCTACTATAGAGGTTATGATCTTGAAGAGCTAGTGAAGTATGCATCATTTGAGGAAGTAGCATATCTGCTACTTTATGGAAAACTTCCAAACGCTAGAGAACTAGAAGAGTTCTCTAGACAGCTCAGAGCTAGGAGATTCATAGATAGCAGTGTCATAGACCTACTAAAGATGCTTCCAGCAGATGCTTATCCAATAGATGTGTTAAGATTAAGCATAGATTATTACTGTACACGTAAGAAATTCATAAATACAGGATCATTAAAAGATAATTATGAGCTTGCTATAGATCTGATAAGTAAGCTTCCTGTAGTATTAGCATACTTCTACCGTATAAGTAAGGGCCTAGATGTAGTATTACCAAGAGAAGAGTTTGATCATCCAGCAAACTTCTACTACATGATGATGGGACGTGAACCTGATCCAGTAGAGTATGAGGCTGTTAAGACAATATTCATAATATATGCAGATCATAGTCTAGCAAACTCAACGTTCACCGCAATAACAGTAGCATCAACACTATCAGACCTAGGCTCAGCAATAATAGCAGCACTATCAAGTCTAAAAGGACCCCTACATGGAGGTGCAAATCGTGAGGTAGTTAACATGATATTAGAAATAGGGGATGAAGAGAATGTAGAGAAGTTCGTTAAAGAGAAAATAGAGAGGAAGGAGAGAATCATGGGATTTGGACATAGAGTATACAAATCATCGTCACGCGGAGATCCGAGAGTACCTATACTTAAGGAAGTTGCTAGAAAGTTAGCAGAGAAGAAAGGTGGAAAATATCTCAAAGTATTTAAGATAGCTGAAAGACTTGAAAATGAGGTAACGAGTAGATTAGGAAGTAAGGGTGTTAGACCTAACGTTGATCTCTATGCGGGAGTACTATTATACCTACTAGATATACCTCCAGACTATAATCCTGCAATATTTGCAATATCTAGAATAGTTGGATGGGTAGCACATGTATTAGAATACTGGAAACATAATAGATTGATAAGACCTTTAGAACGTTATGTAGGACCAATAGGGTTAAAATATGTACCATTAAGTGAGAGAGAGTAAGTCAGAACCCGACTACTTCATCATTATCAGACTGGTCTAGGATACATCATCTTTACTCTACGTCGTCTATATAATAATGATAGTATCATTGATCCTATAAGTATTGCTGCTACTACGAGTAATATAACATAGATAATTAATGAGTTTTCTTCACCTATCTTAATCATGGGAGTGCTAGTTTTCTTCTTAATGATTTCACTATTATTAATTAGATGTTTAGTGATTTTCGTAATGTTAGTACTATTAATAATGTTATGTGGTGAGGGTGGTGGAGGAAGAGGAGGTATTGATGATAATGATAGTAAGATGAGAATTGAGAAGAAAAAGATTGAGAATTTTTTCATGAAGAGAAATGTGATTAGTTAGGTCTTACTTACAGATTTTTGTGTACTTTAGTACTGAGAAGTACTGCTTTAGGTAGTATATCATCTCTCCATGTATTGCGTGGTAGGTCACTATGTCCCAGAATATCCAGTATCCCTTTCCTGGATATACGTATCCTCCTACTGTTACTGGCTCAATTGTTGTCCATGTTGTGCTGTTTGTTGTCTCTGTGTAGTATAGTGTTACGTTCATTATCTTTGATGGCATTAGCTTTATTGGTACTAGTCCTATCGGTCCTACTAGTGCCCATCCTGGTGTGAATGGTGATGGTATGTATGCTAATGCTAGAGTCTTTTCTAGTAGTATCTTTAATGCTTCTGTTGATACTGCTGTCACATTTATTGGAGCTATTAGTACTATCTCATGTGGATACTCTGAGTATACTACTAGTCCCATGCCTGGTCTTACAGGTGTTGTTGTTGGTGATATAGCTACGTAGTATGGTACGCTGCTTGCAGATCTATCATAGTAATATACTGATATCAGGTTCCATGGATAGATCTTCTCTCCAGTCTCTACATCATATGCTAGCGTGAATACTTGTGCAAGTGTTGGTAACTTTACTGGTGCAGATCCAGGTGGTGGTGATGGTATGCTCTGCTTCATCGTTACGTATGATAATGGTAGTATTGGTACAGATATCAGCTCATATGTCTCAGGCTTAATTATTACTGCTACTCCAGTAGTCATGAAGCTTATTCTATATACTGGTATACCGTTCACATATATTACGAACTCTCCAGTTGTAGTGTATGTTGGTAATACTACTCTCTTAGTTATGTTATACTTCTCACCTACTACAAGTGGCTTGAATAGTGTAGCAATCACCTTCTCGCTATATGGTGTTAGTTCTACTACCGTAATGTTGAGTGCTACTCCTGTCTTAACTCTTGGAATTACTGTCACATTTAGTGTGACTGGATAACCTGCCCAGTATACGTACATCTTTGGTTTAAGTGATACATATACTGCGTATGGTGGTATCTTCTCTACCTTCACAGTCTTCTCTGCAACTAGCGTACCATTGACGAATACTTCTACTACTCCTGTTCCAGTACTATTGAACATTAATGGTAGCTCTACTGTAACAGTCTTTCCAGGTTCTAGAGTTACCTTTTCTGTTGCTGTTGATACTACCTTACCACTCATCAAGGCTTGTGCTGTCAGTACTAGTGTTATTGGTCTAGTACTGTTATCCATCACTGTTACTACTATGCTTGTCTTGACGCCTACGTAGAATACTTCTGGTATAGATATGCTCACTATCTTGTATGGTATTACACGTACTACCTTAACAATCATTGGTGAACCCTCTACATCAGTGCCATTTATCTTGACATGTACCACATATGTTCCTGGTGTAGCTATCATTACTGGTATAGTTACTATCTTTGACATTCCTGGCTCTAGCTTATATGTGCCAGTGAAGATCTTTGTACCGTTGATCGTGACTACGAGTAATGCTGTGCCTGTTGCATTACCTATGTTACTGATCTTCACACTTAGCGTGTACTCTCTCTTCATTATCATAGTCTTAGGTAGTGGCTTCACTATGACTCCAACTATCTTTGGAACATATACTGCCTTCTTGACTATGACTAATGTTGGTACTACTCCCATGTTAACTATCGAGCCATTTGGTAGTGATATCGTGGCCTTTGAGGCGTTTATCAAGCTCTCTCCAACGTTTACAGCATTGAACGTTATGTTGAACTTACATACATTTACTGTTATGTTACCATATCCTGCAACAACTATTCCTATACTACCCTTACCTATGTCAGCCATCACGTATAGTGACGTAGTGTGGAAGCACTTTCTGACCTCATTAACTATTGCAGACTTCTCTGATACAGGTACTGTAAGCACGCTTGAGTTAAACGTTATTCTTAGCTCTATACCTATTGCATAGCCCTTAATGTCCTCTAGAGTTATTGGTAGGTTAAGCTTTCCTCCTACTAAGACCACGTAAGTCCTCTTTGCACCTATGATTACTACTGGAACCTTAACTAACCTTACAGATTTCTTAGCTATCTCCTCACCATTTAGATATACTACGACTAGTGGACTTACACCATACTTCTCAAATGCTAATGGTACACATACTCTCTCACTCTCGCCTGGCTTAAGCGTGACTATCTTACTGTTCTCTCCAGCTACAACACTCTCATTAACGTATCCTACTACTGTCACGTTGAACGTCATAGTCTTGTTATATATGTTGATCAGAGTCAAGCATACAGGCTTTGGTGCATATAGGTAGAATGTTGATGGTATCATTATCGAAGTATATGGTTTTGTAGGTCTTGTAATGACCTTCACAGTCTCTGTAAATACTAGAGTAGTGTTACAGTACACCTTTATGACGTATATTCCAGTCTTAGTAATGTTCACTGGAATAACTAGGTACTTTGTGACACCAGGTTCAACAGTCACCTTCTCCTCAGCTACCTTCGTAGTATTAGCATATATTGTAACTATTACTGTTCCAGTACCATTTCCTGTGTTAGCTACCTCCATCTTCATGTAGTAGACCTTTCCAGCAAACAGAGTCTTAGGTAGAGGTGTAACAACCTTGACAGTAATCTTAGCAATCTTAACTACAGGAGGCTTCACAACAGTGACAGTAGCCTGCTTCAGTAGTGTAGTATTAGCATACAACTTCACTACATATACTCCAACACTAGTGAACTTTACTGGTAATGTAACAAGCACATAGCTGCCTGGCTTAACAGTTACACACTTACTTGACATTAATGTAGTGTTAGCATATAACTTAAGACATACTTCACCAGCAGCTTTACCAACATTTGAGACATTAACCTTCACATAATACTCCTTACCTACATAGACCTTCTCAGGAAGGAACTGAACAATAGAGTACTTCATCACAGGCTTAGGAGTCACTACTACCATAATCTTCTCAAGATCACTATACCTCACGTAGAAGTTCCTCTCAGTCTCATAACCGTAAGGTGGTATCTGTAACTTAGCTGGAACTAACATTCCAAACGTGTTATTAATGAGCATTAGTATACTTCCCTTCTCACTTGATAGATAGAATATGTAAGTCTCACTGTTATTCAGACCCTTAACAACAAATGAAGAGTTCGGGAATATCTCAGCCTTAGCTACTACAACACCCTCAGCATTCTCAACAGTAACCCAGTAAGATGATACTGAGCTTACCACCTTACTCAGAGGAATCACAGTCTTACCTGATATCACGTATATTGTTCCCTTAACAGTGAATCCATATGCCACACCTAAGCATGTTACAGCGATTAGGATAAGCGATAGTAGTGTTATGAGTCTACGCATCAGTAATATAATATTCGAGAACCTTTTTAAATATTTCTTAACAGAGGAAAGAAAATTAACAAAAGTGTGAAGAATAATTAAATTAGGAAGTAAGAGAGAAAAAATAAATTTAAAAATAAAGGGAAACTAGGTTAGAGATTGTTTAT
>JAADDN010000114.1 GCA_013153895.1 Thermoproteota archaeon
TTAAAGGAATAAGAGAACTAGACGAACCAATAAGTTTATCAAAAATAACAGTACTCGTAGGGTGTTGCCAAGATTGTTATCTTCTCTCTTTCACCTTGGTGATCTATGTCAAGCTCTATCTCGAGATTATCACTACCTTTAAATATTAAGTTATGTAAAGATAAGTATTTTCTAGATAATACATCTATTGCTGAGGTTCTCGTGATTGGATCCATAAATCCCTGTGTAGCAGATGCTGCAAGGTAAATTGCTTCAAGTATTGAGCTTTTTCCAGACTCGTTTCTTCCTATGAGTACTGTTATTTTTGATAAACTTATTGGTTCGTCTAGTTCTCTTATTCCTTTAAAATTTCTAATGTTTATACTCTTCAACATCGTTGGTTCTACCTTGATGTTATGTTCGTTATTATTCTACTTTTGGTTTTACTTCTCTTATCTGTCTTTCTATTCTCCTGATCTTGTTTTGTAGTAGAACTATTCTTGAGTCTAGGCTCTCATCTACTTGTTCGAATCTCTCGAATTCTCTATTTAGCTCGTTTAGTAGCTTTTTTGTCCATTCTTTTACTTCTTCATGTCTTAACATTCCTTCTCTACCTATCTTATATACTGAGTATCCTAGACTCATGTAACTTTTTACCTCTATGAAATGTGGATTAGCTTTCTTTATCAATTCTGCAAATTCTGGTATATATTTATCATCAGTGTTCACACCTTTTATTAATGTTAATCTTATTACTGTCCTAGTTCTCGTTGTTGAGAGTAGTTCTAGACTTCTATTGAAGTCTTTCCAAGCAGTCTCTCTTCTAAGTATTGGTACATGGATCTTATAGTATAGTTCCTCGTTTGGTGCTGTGAGTGAGAGGTATAGTTGTGTTGGTAGTGCATCTTCTCTATTCATTCTCTCTATCATCTCTGGAACTCTACCGTTAGTTACAACGAAGATAGATCTTATGTTTGGGTCCTCTCTGAGCTTAAGTATCAGTTCAGGAAGCTTAGGGTATAGGCAGGGTTCTCCAGAGAGTGATATTGCCCAGTGTGTTGGTCTCAGAGCTTCTTCAACTCTCTCACGAGTACATTTAGGATGACCAAAATATCCTGATAATAGTCTCCTCCTCTCTTTTAATATTCCTTCAATTATGTCTTCAGGATCATATACCTCGTCTGGTCTAGGTATATAATAGTCATATGATTCTGCTGGTCTCCAACAATATATACACTTGTTTAAACATATCATTCCTAGTGGAGACATCTCTACACACCTATGAGAACCACCCCATGGTGCTCCATAGAACTTCACCTTATAACAACTTCGAAGCTCAGTTAACGCACGTTTAGTCCAGTGACAGAGCTCTACTGTAGCATGCTTATATACTCCATATCCAGCTTTTCTAAGACTCTTCTCAAACTCTGGACTTATCACTATCTTTCCATTCTCATCAAATATGTGATAACGCAGTTGAAGGCTTTCTACACTCATGAGATAGTTAGAGGAACACTCTCTTAAATATCTGCCCTTAGATAAGTAAGAGATGTACAAGGGCTACGTAGCTCCTAAGATATATTTTAAATGTACATTATGTGGAGAGTGCTGTAAAAGATATTGGATACCTATCACACATGTTGATCTTATTAGAATATATAAGAGACTTAATATAGATCCTCTAAACTTTGTAACATTCTTCAAAAAAGAATTAACTACAGGATGGGATTATCCTGAAATTCTTCTTGAAGATGGTGAGTACTATATGATTCTTGCAAAGAGACCTGATGGTTCCTGCATATTTAATAAGTATGTTGGAGATAAACTTATATGTAAGATTCATGAAATAAAGCCACTAGTCTGCAGATTTTACCCATTCATATATTGGATAGATAATGACATAGTTAAGTTTGAAGTACTAGATAAAGCAGTAGGATTCTGCCCAGGTCTCGGTCAAGGTCCTCCACATGATTTTGAGGTAGAGTATAGAGCAGTTATCGAGATTAGGAGAGCTAAGGAAGAGTATAGGAGAATAGTTGAGAGGTGGAATAGGTTAGTTGATAAGGGTGCTGTTGATCCAACGCCAGAGAAATTTATTAGATTTATATTGAATACCTGCTCAGATGAAGTTTAATGCTAGTACTATGACTATGAATATTATTGAGATTATTATGAGAACCTTAGGGTCAACCTTAATCTTCTCATACTCTTTAGCTTCAGGAAACTTCAATAATCCAGCAGCTATGAGAGGTAAAGTCATATCTCGAAGTCTTCTTCTACGTTTCTTCTTTTCCTGACCTTGTTTAGAGGTTGAAGATGATGACATTACTCTGACTCTGCTTCTGAGCTTATTAAGCCTTGTGTCTCTAGTCTATCTTCTCTACCCCTAGGAGGTCTAATTAGTGAGTTTCCATATGGATCTTCTAGTATGAGTGTGAATGGTTTTTCTCCTCGTAATGCTTTCTTAACGTTTTCAATAAATTCTCTTATCTTAGCTTTCTCTTCCTCAGACTCTGATAATATTAACATTCTCTCTGCTAGATCGAGGACCTTGTATAGTAATCCTTCGACTGTTGTTATAAATGCTTCAGCTGCTATTCCTGGATCTATACTGAATCCTAGATCTGGACTTCTTATTCTACACGTCTTTGATCTGAACACCATTGTCTCTGTTACGTCACGTTCATCCTTTATATCGTACTTATATGTTTTCCACTTCTTCTCTTCAAGATATTGTAGGTCTACGTGCCTGTATCCACAGTTGCTGCACCTATATGAGTATAGTATCATGTTGCCGAATGATGGAACCTCGTATAAGAGTTCTGCTACTTCTAGAGTATTTGCTCCACATATTGGACATTTCTCAACTCCTCTATACAGTACCTTTCCAAAAGGAGTTTCTGCCATCATGTTAAGATGAGGTAGGGGATTAATAAGACAGACGCAACATTTTAATTATAGGATTAGTATGGTAGAGATAGCATGATCAAGTTAAGTAGAAGAGCAATATTCATCATAATTCTCATACTTGCAATGCTCTTCTACTCTCTCTCAGCGTATGGTATATGGAGCGTAACTCTCATTCCTGATGTAATAAGATCGCAACTATCTGTAACACAGCTCACACAGATATATACAATGTATAGCATATGTGTTGCCCTGACAGTAGCTCTAGGAATAGTAACTTACCTACTCGTTGAAAGAGCTAGAACACAGACGGGAGCAAGACCAAGAAAAGCATATGTTGCACCTGGAGTATCAACAGCAATGTTAGTAGCAGCGTTTATAATACTCTTAATAGCCTGTATAACATCCTACTACTATCTAGCACAGGTAACAGCACCACTATCACCATAAGCATGATGAAGACTTCGGCTACCTGAGAGATGAGGAATATCACCCACGCTGAAAAATTAAAAATGATGAACACGCTCTAAACTGAGCACTGATGAAGCGTCTACTCGCTGAAGAATAATCATAAATGTAGATAAGGGAAAAATTACGATCTAACATTTTTCAGTCTCGTGAGAACCATATTAAACATGTTTACCAAAAGAATGATAAAGATAAACAAATAAACTGCGCTCATACTAGGAGCAGCATTTCTGATACTTGACCTCACATTATTAACAATATACTATACTTATTATCATGGAGGAATAATAGGTATGATAAGTTTAGCAATGTCAGCGATGGTCTTATTTGGATTAGGTGATTTTGATGATGCAGCAACATATGTAATGCTTGTAGAATCAGTATCTCCAGAAAAGATTAATAGAGTTATAACAATATTCAAAAATTGTTAGATTAATACTCTTCTCTATAGGATCATTAGTACTACCTATATCGAACATACTCGAGCTAAGAACAATAACATTGATAATGATATCAATAATAATGATAACAATCCTACTACTAAGAGAGATATTAAGCATAAGAAAGATAAATAGTACAAATATGAGTATTATAGATAAGATTAAAGATCTTGCCTGTGGATTCACTAGAAATTATATTATCTCACTATTTGCTAAAGATGAAGAAACTATCTAAAGAAGAGATGGGTACAATATACTTCATAAGTGATATTGTGGAATTAGTTCCACTAATCTCGACAGTATTCCTCAAAAAACTTCAAACAATAACACATATAGCTAGAGCATGTGTATTAACGATCATGATAATGTCTCTTACTCGTACCTCTAATATCTGGAATATATCTAATATCTATATTAGTAACATCTAGAAGAGCAGAATTATACTTTGTAGATATATTAACAACATTAATGATAATAGAATGTCAAAGAGAAACAGGAGGAACATTATACAGCATAGTATATACATCAAGCTACATATATGGACTAGGAGCAATAATAGGATGATACATATGCTCCATAAACCTAATATACCCAACAGCAGTAACAATAATGATAGGAACATTAATAACATTAACAAAAACAATAAGAATAGATAAATAAAACTCAGAATCCTTCTAAAAACTCAAAAATCTAAACAACATAAAGAGAGGTTGAATTCACGATCTTTTTAATAGTTTGAACTTGAAGATTCCGTTTCCCATTAGGTCTACAAGGAATGTTGTTCCTGATCCTGAAGCTTCTATATACGCTATTAATCCTCTTGTATTGTCTGTACATATTGTTGTAGTACTATTCACTTTATTGCACATCACATCACTGTAGTTCCAACTTGAAACTAGTCTAACATAGGAGCCGTAGTCTCTATAAGGTACGTCGCATTTTGTCACGTTTATTCTGTTACCAACTATGTTAAGCACGCATATATGCGTATTATTAATAATTATCGTGAGCTCATAGCACGACTTACCATACGGTTTGAAGATTATCGTATAGTTACCAACATGATTAATATCAAGATAAAGATGCTTGAACTCTATGTTTAGGTATCTTAGTAGTCCTGGCGGTCCTGTAACATTATACCATATTATGAAGCCTATCTTTAGAGGATTAACAGGATAAAGAACACTAACAAAACTATGAGGTGCTTCTATTTTGTAGGTTATTCCTGGTTGTATTGTCTGTATTTTGTATCCCTCTGGTCTTAATATGACTATTCTAGACTTCTTCTCTATCCATGGTATTTTTGTTATGA
>JAADDN010000062.1 GCA_013153895.1 Thermoproteota archaeon
AAAATCTACACTGCATATCCACCCGCAACGATAACAATCAATAACACACTAATAACAAGCTGTACAGTCGAAGAAAGCAACGGGTATTATAAAATAACACTATACAACGTAAGAGAAGGACAACAAATAATCAAAATATATGGATCACCAGCACGAGAAATAACAATATAGAGTATATAGCGATATTGCTCATATTACCATGTCGGCGAACCACTAGTAAATTAAACAAACGGATCTTATTCTGCTCTTCAACTAGTACTCGTTGAGCAGAGACAAAGAAATATTAATGCTAAGGATGAGCATTAATTACAGGTAGCAGGTACTTAGTGGTCAGTAAACCCATATGAACATTAAAGATTATTGTTCCGGGAGACAATGCTATTAATGGATTATCCTTCTTGAACTCCTCAAATAGCTTACCGCTAGTAAATGTTCTACCCATCCTCATATATCGTGTCTTGCCTTGTATTGGGTGATGTGTATAGATTGTTATGTTGGTATTTTTGGTGGGGAGATTAATTGTTAGAGGCGAGATAACAGTGTAGTACTTGGACGGCTCTAACTCGGAGGGTATTAGACTATTTAGCATAGATAATAGATCATCAGCGATTCTTCCTCCATGGTGTTTAATATTGATAATGATCGGTCTCTGTTTAATAGATAATGCCCCTGGGAGAGATTGAACCTGAGGACTTCCACTTGTATGGCGTGCTAAGACTATGATCTCGTATTCAGCGTGTTCTCCACCCGTTATTAGTTGATAATCTATTACTGGCTCAGTGTATATCATGCGCTCCTTAGCAGTCTTAGTTCTCCTATTCAGCCCTATCTTTGTATTGTACTGCAAGATATTATCCCTACTAATATAATCCGGTAGCGTGTATGCTGTTTCGTTTTTTGGAATATATCTTCCTATACGAGTCATCTTTAAGGGTGTGGTCAGGCTTATCCCTTTGCAAGGATTCTCCACTGGTTTAATAGCACTTGAAATAAGATCTATTGCTGCCCTACAATACTCCCTATAGGTATTAGCAATACTGACGCTACCATTACGTTTTTCGAGGAGTTTAAGGAGACCAGTTCCTATGTCTATGTAAACAGCATCCTCATTGCCAATAGTTTTTACATGGAGGAAGGGGCCATAGTATAGGATATTAGTATTTGTGCCGAGGAGCATCTCTGTTATTTTTTCCAAATACTCGTTGTAGTCTTTAGGTCTTGATAGTTCGAAGATATCCGGGGATGAACTACTTGCGAGGGCGATGCCGAGCGAACCGATCAGGGTCTCTAATCGGGGAAGAAGAGGTTCTTCTCCAGGGAAGGAGGCGGGTCCTCCACTACCTATACCTCTGTCTCCAGGACCATGTAGTATTAGCTGTGGCTTTACAAGCCTATATGTTATACTAGTTATCGGATCTTCGGAGCGTTCATGATCTTTGTTTTCCACGAGTTATCGCCTCGTCCTAGTTGATGCGTTATAGAAAATATTCGCTACTCCGAGCAGTTCGGGGAGGCAGGCATTATTATCTATAATACTATTGACAAGATTAGTCGAGAATATCCTGTATAGGGCTGTCTCACCTTGTTTTTTCTCAAGTAATCCAAGCAATGTATTGTACCTACCTCCCTTGTTGCGGGATATGAGGCTATAGAGTAGCTGTGCTTGGAGCGAGGCCATTGACGAGCTCTTATCGTGTGAGAGTATATCATCTATGTCTGGAACAAGATTATAGAGATCCCTGTATATACTTCTCGTCAACACATTGTTCTCGACCAGCGTATTGAGAAGCAAAGTATAGGATATTAGTTCCCCAGCCCTTATCACGGCTTGCTTGTGTGTGCTGGTATCATTCAAGCTTATCATGGGAGATAAGGGCAGGCTCTGCTCTCCACCAACCTTTCTAAGCAGACCAGGGGATCTCTGATATGCAGGTGTTGGTACGTGTCCGTAGAGAACAGTGATTTTGTCTCCTCCTTCCCGCTTAGAGATCCTTGCGAGATTAATGGCTGATATAAGTGAATAGTACATATGGTCTTTGTAGTGTGTTAGTCTAACACCAATACTTATTCCTCCCGAGAGTACTGCTGGTATATAGTATTGTTCGTCAGTAAAGATCATCGGCTTAGGAGTTACGGGTAGAAAGCCCGACGCACCTCTATATGATCCCCAGTAGAGTTTCCTTAGAATTAAAACGTAAAGTAATGGGGGCTCATAAAAGCCTAGCTCTAATAGTTTTTCCTTAACGGTCTCTACGTAATCGCTATCTTGTTTCTCGATGAAAATCTGCAGTACGTCTTTGAGGAAGGGATTAAGAATATCATAGTAAAAATCTCTCATATTATCTCCAACAGCGTAGGAAGCCATGCGGAGCGGTAGCCATGCTGGCAACAGGATAAGGCCTTCATCACCGCCCATAAAAACTGGTACTCCGCCTAAGAGGAGAGCTGAAGTAGCCATTTTAAACAATACATGCTGTAGGGCATTAGCTACTGCACGATGATAAGAGGGCGTAACTAATACGGTTGCTTCACCATCTATTATATCCGGTAATTTCATGCATTTCAGGCTTGATTCTAGTTCGAAAAAGTTTTTCATAATGTCTTGTTTATCCGAAGAAGATCTACTATAGGCTTCTCTTAGGGACGCCAACATATATTCCAGGTACTTCTTGGCGTCAATATATTCATCTCCTTTCCCAAGTGCTTTAATAAGACCTATCATCGTTCTAGAAACCATGTCTGCATCAAAATAAACTATAGCATAGTTTGTTCTCGGCTTTCTTAGAGACATTATGATATCGCGGATGAGAAGCTTGATATGCCTATCACTATCGCTATCACCGAGCGCCCCGCTGATCTCAGATAATACAATCGATAACGTATCTATGAATTCTCTGTACTTCTTCGAATTACCTATTTTGTCAAGTAGATCGTATAGAGGAGTTTTCAAAACACTGAGAACAACATCTCTCACAATCTCAAAATTATCTTCTAACTTCTCATCACGAGTCTCAGGATTGTCGGAAGAACTACTATTCCTTCTAGGTCCACTACTTATTAATTTCTTGACAGCTTCGTTCAATAACCATGGGAAATACAGTCTTTTTGAACTACTGGCTCTACGTGTCTCACTGCATCCTATTTCATCGCATAGCTTCCTTGCTTTTTCAGCTAGTTTCTCAACATATTGAACATATTTTTCTCCTAAGATATCTCCTTTATCGCGGATTATAATGAGTGATTCGACGAGCCCAAGCTTATAGGCTAGACCAGCTATATCGTCAGTAGCTGGGAAAACAATATCGATTTCATAATTGCATGTATTCATATTATGTTGAGGAGAATTCGGTGAACACTTAAGATAATCATAGATCTCTTCCAGTATATTTGTTATAAAGAACCTGGTGCCAGACAATCTCTTAACTATGCAGTAAGGACATAGTCTCTCGCCCGGTTTGAATATCTTCCTAACTATATCAGTTACTTTTTCTATATCTTCGGGTAACTTAAGCACTAAGGCAATAGACGTAGCAAAATCTTCGTAACCTTCTTCGTTTGGGACTCTTAGATAAGCAACGCCATGACGACATACTGTACAGCTCTTCCAAGGTTGATCACTGCCATAACCGCTGGGAAGAAGTCTATTCGGCACTGGATTCTTCGTCTTCGAGAGGAGGCCCAAGTACTCTGTAAGCCAGAAGGCAATTGTGTAGAGTAGCTTTGTAAAACTTACTTGTTTATCACCGGGTAATTCATTAAGCAATTTACGGAGCTTATCTAAAACGATGTTACTGGACAAATCTGCAGTCATATATTCCGGGAATAAATCAATCTTCCCAATACTAGTGCCTCCACTGTCACTAGATATCTGGCCATAGATCTTATAGACATTAGCATTTAACAAATAATTATATCCAGGGATCTGAGCATTATGGAGGACTTTGACGACAGTAACACTGAGAGTTAAAGGAGGTTTACCCATTACATCCCTAAGCGCCTTATGTATTCTATCAACATATTCTCTTCTTAAAGTTTGTATTTTCTTCTTGTCTTCATCCCTCTCGTTTCTTATTTGCTCGTCTATTTTTCTAATAGCCTCTTCTACTCGATCCAGTATGTTCTCTACTATCTTCTGCCAAAAACCAATATATCTCTCTGCTATGTGCTTGACTAGATCATCTGCATACTCATCTATTTTTTCCCGTCTAGCCACATTTATTCCTCTAATCCCACTTATTCCCGGGTCTCTCACTAAAGGTATGAATAAATACATCTGTGACGGGATCCATGCATAGTGAGGAAATGGATGATCTTTGTCGAACCAGTAGATACTACTCGCGATCTCTTCGATCAGACTCCCAGATATCTTTCCTTTATCGTTAATCAATTTATATAGTAGTGATATGTAGTGCTGGTTCCACCTATGCTCGGGGAATACGAGTATGTCAGGACCTAGTTTTTCAACCAGTTCTTCGACGATATACCATATCCACGCTCCGAGCATCCATGACGAAAACCATAAGTCAGATAATTTTCTCGAACCAGTAATCCAGTCTTTTATGCCATCGAGAGATATTCTCAGTATAATAAATGAATACAAACCATCGCCGGACTTACTAGCCATATTTACAGCAGTCGCAGTAGCAAACAAGTGGTCAAAGATGCTATGATGAGGTACACGTGTATCTGCTGGCGTGACCAGGTTTTTCGCTACTTCTTCTTCAGTTAATGATTTTGGACAGGGATGGTTCTCATCGCATCTATATAGCATTGGTTCGAGAAGAAACGATAATAGATGGTAGAAGAGGCCTAGCTGCTCATTATCGCTTTTTAAGTATTTGCTAATTTCTTGAACTATTTCTTTGATGCATTCATCAATTAATTTTATTAGTTCTGAGCGAATATTGTTAAGCTCATTATTCTTTAGGGGTTTAGACAATATATTGATAGAGGGAAGGAAGGGATTAGCAAGACCGGATCTTATCAGAGAAGTTATGTCTTTGTATTTCTCCATTATCAAGTATCTATCGAAAGATGATGCCAGAACATCGGCTTTTTTGACTAGGCTTTCAAGGTTTTCACAGTTATAGAGGTCTAGTAGTTT
>JAADDN010000181.1 GCA_013153895.1 Thermoproteota archaeon
GATCTATTATATGAAGGTTATGAAGAAGGTTATCTTAAGCTTCTCGAGATCTTGGAGGAGAGTAATTTAGTGATCTATAAGGGGTATAGTACCTTATCTGAGGATCATGTGAATCCTGATCCTACGCTTGGTATCGGTAAGTACTACGCTTGGCAGATACCTGCCTACGCTATTATTCTTAGAAAATTATTGAACAAAAGTTAGAAATAACGCTCATAATTGTCCTAGAGAGAATACTTATAAGATATTGTTGAGAGATTATTGATCATGAGGATAGTGATCTCTGATCTTCATGTTGGTTATTTCAATAACATTGTTCTTAGAGGTGTAAACATAAGTTTTGATGTTGGAATGTATTTTGTTCTTGGTCCTAATGGGAGTGGCAAGTCTACTCTTATGAGATCTATTATAGGTATATTGAGACCAGTTAAAGGTGATGTGTTGGTACACGGTTACTCAGTATTTATCTATCCCGACGTGAAGAGGTATATGGGGTACTTTCCACATGGCATAGGTCTTTTACCTGATCTGACGGTCAGAGATAATTTTATACTTTATGCAGAGCTCATGGGTATTAGGGATAGAGTTGAGATCCATAGACGTATAAGATATGTTAGTGAGATCTTCAAAATAGAGAATCTTCTCGGAAAAAAGGTATCAGAACTCAGTCACGGTCAGAGAGTTAGAGTTGGCATAGCTCGCGCTTTCATACATGATCCTGACATTCTCGTATTTGATGAAGCTCTGGCTGGTCTAGACCCATACTTCGTTCTTGAAATAGAGAAAATACTAGCTAAGGAATCTAGTAGAAGAACGATAATAATATCCACACACTCTCTGTCTCATGTTCAGGCATGTCCTCACAGAGAAATCGTACTGATAAGTAATGGTAGAATAGTATTCAGAGGTAAGTTAGATGAGCTCTTATTGAGATTTAGACCGAGAAGACGCTTTATCCTGAAAATAGAAGGTCCTGACATAGATGTAGCAAGGATTCTTGATAGGTATAGTGTGAGATATGTAAGGTCTGAAGACGGCTGGATAGTAGAGCTAAGTAGAAGCGATATAAATATTCTGGATATTGTTAGAGATCTAGCGAATAATGGTCTACTTGTTCGTGAAGTTAATGAAGACCAGGATTATGCAATGTACGAGATATTGAAAAAGCTAGAGTCGAGTGAGTAAATATGAAGCTCATAGATCTTACTAGATGGATAATCAAGAGGATAGTTGTAGAGGAGACTCATGGATTAGCATTATCTATATTACTATCAGCTATAATGGTGGCGTTTGTTCCTTTATCAAATCTTAAGTCCATAATTCATCTAGTACATATGTATGGTCCAGAGATAGTGGAATATCTATCAAACATATCAATATTCACAGGAACATTAATAGGATTTCTAGCATCTATTTCAGTAGTAGCAGTACTAGTTAGACCATTATCAATGGATAGACTTTCAAGATTCATAGAGATAGTACTCTCAGGACCGTTCACATTTAGGCAGTATCTAGTAAGCATAGTACTATCATGTGTTCTACTCTCAGTAATCATAGATGCTGTGCTGTTATCAGTATATGCAGTCTCACTATATCTAGAGGCCTCAGAAATAGTTTCATTAATGGTAAATGTATATACTGTAATTACTGGAATATTAATAACAATATTCTCATCGCTTCTAACAATAACACTACATCTAGCATTTACAAGATTATCATATAAGTTTAGAGGTGGTGCACTATCTCTCATACCATCACTATTACTATACCTGATAATATTGTTCGTATTTAAGCCTCTAAGCACAACAACACCATTATGGACTGTGCTCTACATAATTATAGTGACAGTATCAGTGTCGATACTTGTAATGATAATATCAATTTTCAAACTGATGAGACCAGAAGTAGTAATATCATATCAGTAATATTAACCTAATACTTCCAGGTAGGTAACATATATGGGATGTATAGGTCCAACATATTTATCTACTAGTCGATCAATATAGAACTTTCTAACATGGGCTCTATACTTTGAAGATAATTTTAAAATAACTCTAATGTTAAAGAACTTCTCTAAAAAGGAGCATTCTCTTGACATTATTTCAACTATGTATGGAACCTTTAAGATATCTTTCAAAGATATGAGAATGCTTCTTCTAACTATAGCTAATCCTATAACACAGCTACCATTCTCAACCTGTGCTAGATCTATGTTAACTTTAGAGCCAGTGTAGGTTGTTGAGGAGCTATTGAGGTACTTTCTTACTATAGTGAAATTATTAGAAAGATATCCATATGCAGGGCTAATACTATTATCACGTATGTAGGGAAATGCGAATGATAACGTCATCGTAACGTTTAGAATCTTACAATGAGTTCTATTCTTCAATCCTCTAAGAATATCATAACAATAATATAAGTTATATTTCAGAAAGTATAAGTCACCTCTAAACCCTATGAAAATCGCACTCCCATTCTCGTATATTTTTGAAATAATCTTCGTATAGTTTAACCAAACATTCAACCCATGAAGGACAAGTAGAGGACCAGCCAGCACATGCGAGATGTGCCCTGTAAATAACTTAAGAGAATTTACACTAAACAAGATATCGACATCTTTATCAGTCTCTAATAACTCTCTAAGCTCAATCTTATCAACATTTTTCAAAGCCTTGCTAATCTTTACAGCAAGTAGTGGTACTGTAGTATTAATATCTGTGTACTCTATACCCATATTCCATACGAAAAAGTATACAATACATACATAATTACCTCGTGAATTAGCACATATAATGTTATGATATCTTTCTGCTTTGCCAATGCTCTCTCCAGTTATATTTCTAAATAATTCAGATACAAGCTCATGCACCTCATCTGAGGATAATATCATGTCTTTGTTAGTCAATATATCTTTTATATTTACAACTACTGAAAGCTTTCTGAAAGTTATATTATATAGATTTAATGGAATAGCATAAATCTTTGTAAATACTCCTTCTGAAGAATATGCTGTTAATATTATTAGAAGTCCTATATCAATATCCTTAATAGTATCGTTAAGGCTAGTAAAATATTTTACCCATCTTTCATAAATTCTATATATCTTATACATACTTATTCTCACAGTGCCATTAAATGTCAGATATATTCCTACCCTTATCATTGATTTATTTGGTAATATAGAGAACACGCCTAACTGTATGAAGTCTGTTCTATTAGGAATATCAATCACTATACTAAGAGTCTGCTTAATACTCCTCACATATTTAATTCTAATGACTCCACATGTCCTAGTATTTATAATGTTTTTGCGAGTTTTCTCTAGCAATGTTTCATATGTTACAAGTAATGTTATCAGTATTATCATGATGATTACTATAGATATTACATATTTCCTAGATCTCATAAATTATAGTTGCTAAATATGATTATTAAGCTTTGTAATATCTTGTGCTACCATGCCTCATTCTTAGCTAGATAATGTTATATATCTATATCTGCGTTATTCTGCAGATGCCATTCACTCTGTTTCATATTGGACCTGGAGTACTTATAAGTCTACTACTCTCAAGATATGTAAACTCTATCTCTCTACTTATTTCTACAGTATTCATAGATATTGAACCATTACTATACATGATTATCTATGGATATATAGTTCACGGATTTCTACACACTATACCTGGCGCAGTATTATTTGGATTAGTCGTAGGCTACTTATACTATATATCACGTAGTTATCTAAGTAAGATTCGTAAATTATTTCCCTGGTGTCATAGAGATACCCTAAGTTCATGTCTAGCTGGCGGTGTCATTGGATCTCTTCTTCACGTCTTTCTTGATGCTCCTCTCTACAGAGATTTACAATTACTACCATTGATTGATAACCCTCTATACCATACGTATGACCTATTCTCACTTCTTTTCTCTTACTACACTACCCTCATGTTACCTCTAATATATGCAGTATACTTCACATATGTAAAGATCAGGAAGAGAAGATCAGACAAATCTTAGTACAGGTCAAATATAATCTCTGCATATAGTACTATAATTTTAATTACAGTACAAGAACTACATTCCTCTCTTAGAGAAAAGGTTATATGTATCCTCTAAGTTTTTGATATAAGCTTTAGAGAATAATGTAGAAGATTGTTATAGCTAGTAAACTAGATATCTATGTGAAACGTGAGATCTTACATCAGTTTCTGTTCACTAGAGTCTATTGATAATCGTGTATCATGTTTTAAGTATGTTTTTCGAGGACTTACCTTGTAATGAGGTGAATTGAGTTATTGTTAAGTTTAAGTATTATCTCTATTTTGATAACGTTGTTCTCATATTTTAGGGGTCTTATTGGTCTTGAGCCTACCATTACTATAATATGTTTCATTATTCTAATTACATTGGTAATAGCAATATTATTAAGGTTAAATCAGTTTAGCAAGATCTTGAAACTTTTTAAATCTATTGTTGATAATTTACTGACCTGTATTCCAAAATTACAATCTCAGCTACGTTCTAAAAATCCTGATAGTTCAGTCACGTGGAGAGATCTCGAGGAGTTACTTAACAGTTTTGCACTTCCATTCTTAACGGAAAATGGTAAGAGAGCACTTACGATATATTTCGAAAATGTTCATAGTAGTTTAGAAGAGAAACGTAAGAAGGAGCTTGTAGAGAAGATGAAGAGAAATGAGATAACATGTGAAGAGATGCTGGAACTGAAAAACTTACTTGAAAAACGAAGGAGAGAAAAGGAAGAGAAGGGTGATCTTATAGGTGCACTACTCCTAGGGCTAGGAATACTATCACTAACATTGGCATTAGCAGGTAAGATGAGAGAAGGTAAGAAGGAGCGATACAGTTGATATGAGTTATTGAAATTATGGCTGAAGTAGATGTTGTAGAAAATTGTCGATACTGTTATAATTTCTTATGCTTAATCATTCTAGATTATCATGGTTTTTTATGAGGAGTTTGCACGTAGGTTCTTTAGAGAGGCTTTAAGGGATCTTGATCGTGCTAGAAGAGCTTTTAATGAGGGTGATTATCCAGAAGTTGTTTTTCATGCACAGCAATGTGTTGAGAAGG
>JAADDN010000175.1 GCA_013153895.1 Thermoproteota archaeon
ACCCGCCCCCTTTGGCCAGGCTCGGGCACCCCCGCTTTGTCGTTAGTTGTTTTTCGGTGTTGTTTTTAAGTTTTTCGGTTTTTGTTTGTTTGTGGTTTCTGTTCTTTGTTGGGAGTAAGGTTTTAATATTGGTTTAATGTGTGCTTCTTATGTCAGAGATGTCTAGTTTGGATTTGTGTAGGCAGGTTCTGTACATGATTGTTGATCGTGTTGATGTTCCGGAGGATGTGATGTATAGAGTTGCTTTGTCTATTCTTAATGGTGAGGTTGATGATGTTCTTGTTAGTGGTGTTCTTGTTGGTCTTAGAACTAAGGGTGAGAGTGTTTCTGAGATCTGTGGTTTTGCTCGTGCTATGTTAGATTCCTGTGTTAAGGTTAACGTAGATGATGTTGATCCTATAGATACTGCTGGTACTGGTGGTGATGGTTATAGAACTATCAACGTGTCTACGATTGCTGGTCTCGTTGCCTCATGTGTTGATGATGTATATGTTCTCAAGCATGGTAATAGGTCAGTAAGCAGTTCATCAGGTAGTGCAGATTTTCTTGAAGCATTAGGTTTCAAGATCGAGCTCTCTCCAGAATCTGCTATAAAGCTTCTTCGATCTGTAAGATTCTCATTCCTATTTGCACCACTATATCACCCCTTGATGAAGAATGTCATGAAGGTTAGGAGAATTCTTAAGATTAGGACTATATTTAACATTCTTGGACCATTATGTAATCCTGGAAACGTTAAGAGACAGGTCATTGGAGTTTCAAATAGAGAACTAATGTTTAAAATAGCTGAAGCATGTCGCATACTAGGTAAGAGGAGAGTACTCATAGTACATGGAGAACCAGGAATAGACGAGGTATCAGTCTTCGGTAGAACATTCATAATAGAGGTAAGAAATGGAAAGATAGAGGAATACACGATAAATGTTGAAGATCTAGGATTAAACAAGTGGAAAATAGAGAACGTCATGGTAAACAATCCTCAAGAAAGTGTTAAACTATTCATAGATGCCCTAGAGAGAGCTAGAGGACCAGTATACGAGTTCATTCTCGCAAACACTGCAGCAGCTCTATATGTTGCAGAGGTAGTATCAGATCTCAGAGATGGTGTAGAACTAGCTAGAGAAGTTATAGAGGATGGTATAGCACTTAAACATGTTAGAAATATAGTAGAGATGAGCAAGGTGGTCTAGAGATGACTAAAGTAAAGATATGTGGAGTAAAGAGAATAGAAGATGCAGAGATACTTGATGGAGAGGTAGATTATGTAGGTCTCATAATTGATCCAACAGTAAACAGTCCTAGAAAAGTAGATCACGAGACTGCTAGACTAATAGTGAAAAGATTGAGAAAATCTGAACCTGTTGGAGTAGTAGTATCTAGAGAAGGTATAGATACTGCATATAAACTTGGGATAAAGATAGTACAGTACCACTCAGATAGAGAACCTATACGAGAAATATTGAACATATGTGAAAAATATGGCATAGATCTCGCACCTGTAGTAATATATCGTGGAGATGAGAGAACCTGCCTACTTAAGCTAGAAGAGATTATTAGAACTGTGAAAGATGTACCTTACGTGCTCATTGACGCTGATAAGAAATTGAACATGAGCTTCGAGAAAGGTCTTAAGATACCTCTAGACCTAGTTAAGGAGGTAACTTTGAAGTACAGTAAGGTAGGAATAGCTGGAGGATTAAACCCCGATAATGTAGACCTAGTACTAAGATATAGACCATACCTCATAGATGTTGCAAGTGGTGTAGAGGTAAGTCCTGGAATTAAATCAGTAGACCTTATTAGAAAACTATTGATAAAGGTGAGAAAGATTGAAGAAGCTTCCTATTAAGCAAGCACCAGACCCAATAGACTTGCTGAGATATCTAGTATATGAGGAGAAGAATGAGAACGTAGTACTATTAGAGAGCAGACAGGGACATCATGAGAGAGCTAGATTCACATTCATAATGTGGGACGAGATTGATCACTACGTACATTATCCTGAGGATACTAGTGATGCAAGAAGAAAACTTAAGGAGTTCATATCTAGATGTGATGATCATCCTCCAGGAATGAAGCTTGCAGTAGGATACTTATCATATGAGGCATGCACGCTCATAGAACCATACTTGAGAGATTACGTAATAGATTGGGGATCGTGGCCTCTAATAGAGATGTTCTATCCAAAATATGTAGTAGTATACGATAACATTCTTGGAAGAGTATATACGAACACTCAGATACCTAAGATAGAGAACGATCCACCGAGAAGAGAGAACGTTAGAATACTTGAAGAAGTTGAAAATGTTAGCAAGGAAGTATACGAGGACTGGGTTAGAAAGTGTCTCGAGAACATATATAATGGAGAGATATTTCAGATAGTGATCTCAAGATGGACAACCTACAGGATAAGTGGGGACCTGATAACAATGTATGAGAACTTGAGAGAAGTCAATCCTTCACCATACATGTACTTCTACAAGCTTGGCCATAAGTACATAATAGGTACTAGTCCAGAACTCTTAGTGAAGGTTGATAATCATAGAGTTGAGACTCATCCAATAGCTGGAACTAGACCTAGAGGAAGAACAGAGGAAGAGGATATAATGCTTGAAGATGAGCTTCTGAGAAGTGAGAAGGATAGAGCAGAACATATAATGCTTGTAGATCTCGCAAGAAATGATCTAGGAAAAATATGTAGGTTCGGTACTGTGAAAGTTACGGAGCTCTTCATAATAGAGAAGTATAGTCACGTACAGCATCTAGTAAGCAAGGTCGAGGGCATGCTTCTGCCCGGCATGGATATAATTGATGCATTATGGGCAACATTTCCAGCAGGCACAGTATCAGGAGCACCTAAACCTAGAGCTATGGAACTCATATTTGAGTACGAGAGAAGAGCTAGAGAACCATATGCTGGAGCTGTAGGACTAGCATATCGTAAATTTGGTGAGTTTGCAATAATAATACGTTCAGCAATAGTAAACAATGATAAGCTAACTATAAGAGCTGGCGCGGGAATAGTAGCTGACTCTAAACCAGAGCTAGAGTACCTAGAGACTGAGCATAAGCTAGGAGCTCTCAAAGACATTCTACTAGGTGCTCGAGCTAGAAGCAAGATTGAGACCTGGAGAGAAGACAAGACTTAGAGACTCTCAGACTCACTATTCCTCGAGTTAACCTTCACCTTAAGGACCACGTAAGGCTGCGTAGAGCGAGCTATCTCTACAGCCTTCTTAACTAGCTCAATCCTCACAATGTCAGGTCTAGTTGCAACTATGATCGAAGCCCTATCTTTACCATAGCGACCAGCTAATGCAATAGCAACATTCTTAACCATGTAATCTCCCATCACATCTAGACTACAGACCTCTCCCTGTTCTACTAATGCATTTATTGCAAGTCTCTTATAGAAGTCTAGAACATTCTTCTTCACTCTTGCTAATATGTCCTCAGCCATCTTAAAGTCAGGATTAGTATATTCCTGTCTAGTACCAGTATCAAACACTATACGAACCCTCTGCCTCCACTTAACAAACCACCATTCAGACCACTGTCTAACATGTTCAAGCACTGCAGCCTCATTCTTAAGAATCTTCTCACATATCTTCTTCCTAGCCTCTCTCTCATCAAACCTGAACCTCTTATATAGACCCATCTTAGAGAACGCATAATGCATGTAATCACTCTGTGCACATCTAGCTAGAAAGTCGAGCTCGTAAGAGTCCTCTATTGGAACGTTCATCTTCTCTAGAACATATTTAAACATCTCGTACAGCTTCCTCTTATCGAACTCCTTCCTGACTAGGTAGTCTAAGTAGTAATTTGTCATAGCTACCCTCTGTTAAATAGTCCTATATCGCTCTTATAAAGGTTTATTAAGGAGGTACTGCAACAACAAGCAAGAACTCTGCTTACCGAGCATGTATGCGTAAGATGCAGAAAGAGACAACACCATCCTAAGCTTCTCTCTAAGATACTCAACAAATTCTCTTAAAGCTCTAAAAGATACTGTAGGACTCAGATCAATACTATACTTAACATCAACAAGAACTAGACCCTCGGCAGGAGCAGAAGGAACAGTTCTCCTAACCTTAAGCTCTATAAGATCACGAACCTCTTCAATACTTAACAAGCCCTTACCAACCTGCTCGAGAGCCCACACAATTTTCCGAATCATCTTGTTACGAAAACCTTTACCACGAAACTTGAATACGAGAAACAGACCTTCCTTAGATACATCTATCGAATATATCTCAGTTATAGGACTCTGATCTTCATCCATTATCATGAAGTTTGAAAAATCATGAACACCAACAAATAAGTTAGCAGCAGAACGCATAGAGTCAATATCTTCTCCCTCATAAGGTTTAAAATATATGTAATACCTCTCGATAGCAGATCTAGCAGAAAAATCTTCAGGAACCTCAGACACAGCCCACAACCTCAAGTAACGTGGTAATAGACTGTTTACCTCCTCTGGATAAACGAATCTTGATAATCTTAAACATACAGTATTCTTTAGAGCAGATACTCCAGGATCTGTCCTAGATGAGTAAGATATATCTTCAACTGTGCCAGATACCTTCCTGAACGCTTTCAGGATAGTGCTAAGAACAGATGATTCATCACCAACAAATCCATGAAACATCGTTCCATCATATGCTACGAAGTATAGAAGCTTCATATTTAGACACCTCTAGAGAGGTCATCTACCCCAGGAATCATCACGTCCTCAGATGGCATGTCACAAATCATCCCTACGTCTATGTACATTACAGTTTTTAAGAATTTAGCGTCCACACTATTCTACAAATCTATACGTTAATCGTTAGAGAATAATTTCAGGATAACGTGTATAGGAGAAGTTTTACACGATCACAATATATAACTACTGAGAAAGCTGTTGCTTGGGAGTCAGATATGGGTCGTGTGGTTTGGTCTAAGGTTGCTAAGGTTTTGCGTGAGGAGTATGTTGAGGGGAATAAATGTAAGATTTGTGGTGAAGAAATAGAAGAAGGAGAAAACGCATTCAAAACACTATCAAACATATACAAACACTTCAAAGAAAAACACCCA
>JAADDN010000185.1 GCA_013153895.1 Thermoproteota archaeon
CTCTTACTGATACTATTAGAGCATTCTTGAAAAGATAAGCTGTCACAGATATCTTACCTTCAGGTACAAAACTAAATACTAGACTTACAACTACTACTGCAAGTGCCAGAGTTATTAATCCTGATATTATACACCAGACTAGCTGCTCCATATTAGCTCTCAGCTAATGGTGCAGGAGCATATGCTAGGTTCACTGTAGCTACTACATATTTACAAACTTTGAAATCGAGACTACATATCTCTACTAGAGCCTTTATGCTTCTTATATGTATTCTCGTGGCTTGTCCCGGATATAGAACTATATGATATCTCTTGTACTTTACTCCATCATATATCATAGATATTACAAATGGTATCTTGCCAGTATTGTTTATTATAAGCTCGTTAATATGAACTTCATAATAATCAAACTGTATATTCCATACATAAGCGTTCATGAGATATACTTCACGCACTATCCTCACAGTATCTGCCATCTGTACAATATTATAACAGGATATCGACATTGCTGCTATAAGTATCATACATATAATTATTATAGATATCACTTCAGACAACATTTTAACCCCACGCTATAGGAACTGAAGGATAATATGCAAAGAGCACGTTAGTATCATTACACCCCATATAGTACACGCCGTGTATATACGTTGGCGTATAAAATGGAAACCATATAGTCGTGTTCAGATAAGAATATTCAACACAGCAGTGAAAGCATACTACAAATCGCTGAGAATCCTCCTTAATTCTATGTAACATCACTAACTTAATAAGATAGTTCTCATCTCTACCCTGTTTAAAATACATAAACTTCATACATTCAGTAATAACATAGCTAAATAATGCTAACAATAGTGTAATCTGTAACAGTATTATTATACTAAGCGCTCCACTGATACCTCTCCTATTCCTCTTCCTTATCTGACCCATGTATCAAAAAAGTTTTAAACAACCTATAAAGCATTCTTATTGGGAGCATATGATTAGAATGATATATTAAAGAAAAGCATATCAAAAACATGTGTCACAGCTCAGAAAGCTCATAAACATGTTAATATATATCCTTCTAGCACCAATACTAGGTCACGAAGAGGCTTGTCGTATAATAGCTGAGGAAGGTTCTAAAGAAGATAAAATATTTATCAACATATTAAGGAAATTAAAAGCAAGAGGTATAATAAGTCCAAAAACAATAGAAGAGGAATTATTAACAATATCTAAAAACTTTGAACTATCAGGAGTAGACTCGACAGTATATTTCGAATATCTTCAAATGAAAGTTACAGAACATCTTACATCATTAAAGAAGAGATATAGTGACATGTTGTCAGCAATTCTTACAGGTGTAATAGGAATATTCATGTTCTCAATAATATTATCATTATTTACAACATCTATAATATCTAGATTCATAGTTCTCTTAATACCTCTAGCATTTATATTAAATATTCACCTAAATCAGATAGAGATCGTACAGTATAACTATAGGATTCCAACTCTAATAGCTACCTTATGTACAATACTAATGCTTATTGTTCTTCATTACATACTTAATATCAATATTTTCAGTATAACTATGATTGAAATCTTAGTTCTAACATTTTCAATTTCCTTTGCAGTATTTACGTACCTCAGTTTCTAAAATTTATAAATCTTATATTAAACATTAATAATAGAGTTATAAGACCTATACATGAAATGTTATGGGATCCTATGAAAGTTAATATTAAGGGGGATACATTAATAGAGAGGGAGATTCAGAGACTTATTAAGCTAGGTAAGAGCATATGTTCACCATGGTTTATTAGTAGAGTTAGTAGATTAGTAGACTCACTACTAGATCTTATAAAAAGTTCTATAAGAAGTAGCATTCTCTACGGGATATTCATACCTGTAGGATTTTTCTTAGTAATGAACGCATTATCAATATTTAGCACGTTATCACCATCGTTTAATAATATATCGCTACTAAATAATATGCACAATCTCTACAATATTCCTATAATGTTATCATTTATCAGTCTCTGTAGTCGTACTCAGTTAAAGATATTTCAATTAGTAGGTGCTATCGTTACTAGTATAGTCACAGGTAAGACTATTCACAGTATAGGACTAGGTATAAGTCTGATTCCTCTCATGCTGCTTGCATGTAAAGTTATTACTGGATTATAGAGAAATCTTTAAAATGAGTACAAGTATCTCCTAACTTCGAGAAAGCCGGGGTGGCCGAGCGGTCTAAGGCGGCGGGCTGCAGACCCGTTATTTCCCGGGTTCGAATCCCGGCCCCGGCTCCACGATGCTAGTAATTCTCTCATAGAGTATCACTGCGCCGACGTGTGTGCAAGGTCTTCTTCTACTACTCCATGAATGTATGTAGCATGTGCATATGTAGTTTCCATCTTTATTATATACTTCATAGTGTTGATATTTGTCTCCTAGTTCTGGTACTCCTCTTACTATCCATAGTTTTCCAGGTACTATTCTACTTACAGTGTTTAACAGTACTCTCTTTATGATTCTTCTTTTCCAGGTTTCTGATTTTCCGTATTGTTTTGTTAATTCTTCTGCAATTTTCTCTAGAAGCTTTCTTTCTATTCTCACTTAGGTTTTACTAGTAATTGAAGGATTAATATGTGTTTTCTTTGATTATCTTTGAGATCATGTTGTATATCTTCTCAAATGTTCGTGATCTTGGTCTTTCTCTGCTTCTCATTATGACGTAAGCATTTACTAATGCTCTATATTCAAAACTTGTGTATATACTTTCGAACCTATGTATTAGTGGGAATCCTGTGATTAATAGAAATCTCTTAAGTTCTTCTATGTCTCTCTCTGTTGCTTTTCTCTTTCCGAAATTTATTTTTCTGTTAGTTACATGTATCTCTCCTCCTCCTGGTAAAACTACCTTACCATACGCTGCTTTGACTCTCCAGGTTGATGAGTCTGTTGAGTCTACTCCAACTAGCTCTAGTATAGGTACGACTACTGGACTTCCAAGTCCAAGTACGTGTATCTTGAAGTCGTAGTCTCTAGAAAGTTCTTTGAGTTTAAGTAAGAATCTCATAGCTTTCTCTCTAGTGTTTCCTCTAGCTCCTCTTACTATGAGCACGTATGGTACTAGTGCTCCGACGGCAATTATGTTACAGGAATAGTCTATGTACATTTTTAAGAATTTGAACACCAAGTCCTCATTATGATGATAGTGTAATACAGGTATAACTTTATCACCAAGCTTAGACCTGAGATAGATAAAGTTCTTAAAACTCATATACATCTTCCTCTCAGCTTCTTCATTAGTATCTGTTGGTGATGGTGGATAATCAAGATTTAGATAATATTCAGCATCTTCAAACGTGGAATATACTTGACATATCTTATCTATATTCGGCATCATGTTATGTCTTAAGAACTGGTAACCTCCACTATCAATCCATATACTATAGTTAGCATCTGCTTGAACTATCTCGTGAGCAGTAGAATATTTCCGATGGAGGTTCCTCATATATAGCTCATATGCATTAATCATTATACCATCTACATCATAATGATGCCAAGGTCTAGGTACACCATTAGCAGGACTTCCAAGTATAACTTTCACTTATCTTATATTACACGATAGGTTTAAAAGTAAGACCTGTCACTCAAGGTGAGTGAAGTTGAAGAATAACCTTAATAAAGGTCGCGAGATCGTGAGAGAGACATAATGTCAGCAAGAAAGAAAAAGAAGAGCTTCCTAATAATTGCTCTAGTAGCAATAATAATAGCAGAGGCAGGATACATTCTCGCATCATTTGGACTATTCTCACTTAGCAGACCAAGACAGAGAGTTAAGACACTTGACGCATATATAGACATCATCTGTAGACTTGCTGGAGGAACAAAAGACATATGTGAAGGTACCGTATTTCGCACATTATCAAGCTATCCTAACTACGATAAGATTGCTATAAGAGTGATAGATCTACATTATGCTAAGAACACGACATTACTGAGAGACGAAGCTCTCTACTTACTGAAGATAGCGAAACCTCTAGTAGACATATTCTATACACCAACTAGCAATATTACGAGATTAATGAGCAACATAATAGAGAGCATAAACAAGTCGTTAGACTGGAAGCTCAACACTCTAGAATATAATGTATATACAATATCCTATCCAAAATTGTTCGCAATAGCATTAATATGGTCATCAATGTTTCCAAAAAGGATATATAGCATAAATATGAAATACATAGAGCTTAAAGGAACAAACGTATCACTAGTAATAAGAGGAGAAAACTCTACAAAACCTAGAACAATAATACTAATCTCACAAGCAAACTTAACATTCAACATAAATGTTGAGAGTAAGAACATTGTTAAGTTCCTAAATAACAATCTTAACATATCTGCATCAGAACTATTCAAGTATGGTAATAAGACTAGAAGAACTTTAATGTATGTAGCATACTTTCCAATAAATGTGAAAGGTAACGTAGTAACTCTCAACATAGTTGCAATGTACCTAGTGAATAAGTCCTCAACAATAATGAGATTGTCATTATACTCACCATATCTAAACAATACATCAATAGAGTACACACTCTACAACCTTACGACACCTCTAGTCATAATTGGTGATAAGACTGCAGGAACATTAAACTGCTTAATAGTCAATTATAGAAATCTTACAGAGCTTAAAGAACTAGTAACTAGATGTTTGAGACAATCTTAGTACAATTATCACATTTTGAGTTCAATATGAGGTTTAGAAGTGTATTATGATCATAATAACATACATAGACATCACATATCTTAGCAATCTTGAAACATATCTCAAGCTTTCTCAATAAGCCTCCTGTAACATCAACATACTTTTCACATCTTAGATCTATAATATTGGTAAGATCATCAGCACTCAATACTGTTATAGTCTTACCATCTTTATTGATTATACCTCTCTCACGTATTGTAAATATTGCTAACCTAGGTCTAAACTTGAGAGATAGTATATACATTAGGTCATCACTACTCACAATATAAGCTCCATCATTAATATATGTTATATCACCATGAATGATAG
>JAADDN010000040.1 GCA_013153895.1 Thermoproteota archaeon
ATAGATAGTGTACACTATAGAGAAAGTAACTAGTAAGGGATTACTAGTAAAGAGGAACAAGGTAATAAACAAGACTGCCGAAACAACAACTGATACGGCAACGTTCTGCTGGGTCGGTAATAGTGGTATGAAATTATAGAGTATCGAGAATTTCTCGTTAGGACTATATTTTCTATGAATCACAATGGTCTGAAGATGTATTGCAAGACCACCTAGCACGAAACCAATGATTACTTCGAGCACGAATACTACGTTATCCATATAACCACCGAGAATTACTCTGTCTCACAACAAGAAGATTCGAGTAATTTGCTTAGGAGCTCCTCGTTAAGCAGAGTATCAAGACTTATTACTTCGCATAGTTTTCCACGGCTGTCATGAACATTAATTATAATACTATGTGGTGTATTATCAATGATAAACATACCATTCTTATCAGGTTTTATTTCGACTGTAAATGTTACTGGGAAATATGTGCACGACGAAATAACTAGAGAGTTTATAATGCTATTGGAATTTATGAGCGATGTGATAAAAGCGGTAAAAGAATCTTTATCCACTACTCTTATTCTCATCCTTTCACCTAGTAATTCTTTTTCATGGCTTCTATTTAAAGATACCACCACAACCTTAATTATCTATCCCCGTTGAACTTTCTACGTGGTGCATACTGATGTTTGGACGTAGGAGGAAAAGGAAAAAATCAGAGCGTCATGATTATCCTGTTTATAAATGTATATTCTGTGAGCGAGAGTTTAAGCTTATGAAGGAAGATACCGTGAAGTTCGCTGCAAAATACTATAATCTTGAAATAGAAGACCCTCATAAAAATAAGTATTGGGCCTGTCCCGACCATTATAGTAAACTAAATCTTATGCTTGCACAACTAGTACGGTTGAGAGAAATAGTTAGCCGGCTTGCAGAGAAGCATACCAAAGAGATAATTAACAAGTATCGTGAAAAGATATTTGGTAGGCTACACTCCCGTATGCAGTCAATGATATCGAAACTGAAAGACGATGAATTACTACTGATTTGGGCAGAAGCCCCGCCTTGGGGACTAATTCTAGCCGTAGCCAAGCAGGGCGGTACATATCAAATATTGTATGGTGATACGAGAGTTTCGAGAATACAGTATCCAAGCCTGAAGATAAAATCAACGAGTAGAAACGCTAATGCCTTGCTAACACTAGTGAAGGAAGCCCCTGATAATGTAAAAGGATACATTCAAGGTATAAAAGTAGAGGGTGAACAACTCAGAGAACTGCTAGAAGAGATACATAGAACTGCGTCGACCTATACTGATAAGACGCTCCCAGAAGTATTAAGTATGCTTACCAAGTCGCCACGTGTCGCTAGTATCATTAATGCGGCGGAGAAAGACTATGATATTTACTATGAGGTTGATGCGTCGAAGATATACGAGGAAGCTCTGCAAGAAATAACTGGTAAGCTAGGATACAATATACTCGGTAAAGTACCGAT
Organism: Thermoproteota archaeon; assembly: GCA_013153895.1. Taxonomy (GTDB): domain Archaea; phylum Thermoproteota; class Thermoprotei; order Thermoproteales; family Thermocladiaceae; genus JAADER01. The sequence goes on from JAADDN010000040.1 coordinate 1,486, forward strand.
ATGGAGACTGCCCGAAATAATGAAAAAAGCCGACTCTATACTAAAGATGACAATGCAGTAGGTCATGCCCGTTTTTAAATGTGTGCTTTCCCTATTCTCTTCCTAGCTTAACGCTTAATACTATGAAGTACGCAAAACAATTACTAGGTGTGACGCATGGTTGAGATAATTAGTTCTCTGAGAAAATATTTCAACACATCCACATCAGCAGACATAGTTCTTATACCTAGAACCATATATGTAATGCTAGAACGCTTCCTCAATCTAGAGAATTCTATTTCTAAGTATGAAAAACTAAGGTCACAATACTTTACATTCTCCATAAACAAGTATATTGATAAAAGGAATCATTTCAGTATAGGTGCGAAGACCATATACAAGGAGATGATGAAGAAAGCAGAGAACCTAGCTGGAGAGCAGAAAATACCGTCTATTCTTCTTATGCTAGACCAATCATTGCTTGGAAATAACAGTATTCTGAGACAGGTATGGGAGACTGCACGAAGGCTTAGCGATTTAGAGATTAGCTGTAGAGTAGCCGTTCCAGTATCTATGGGTTCAGAGGATGAGCTACCCGCTATTATCAATAGACTCCGAGAGCTCAGCGGTTTGTCCATATATTTGTTGCTAGGGCTTGACGGCGTTGTAAGATACATGTACGCCAAGAATGATATTGATATATATATGCATGTGGGGGAGTATTTGCTGTTTAGAAAAATCGAGGAGAAAGATGTCTGGTTTGAAGCCAATCAGAAGGCTAAGAGAGAAGATATAGTGAAGCGGAAAAAGAAGCTCCTGCGTACAGCGAGAAGTATATTCAAGCTAGGAGTTTATCCCGTTGAGAATGTGAACTGGCCGTACCCAGAGTATAAGATGGAGCTTTCCGTAAACACTTACTTCCTAGCTAATATTATAAAGAGAGTTCTCGATACTATAGAGAACAGGTCTCTTAGTGAGCTGTTTAGGGATAATGTGAAGGAGAAGCTTGTAAAGAAGGCCCTTCAAGACTACTACTTAGACGTGAAGAGAACCGTCGAGATACTAGGAGAAATAGACAGCCGAGCGGCAGAAGTGCTGAGGATTGCTGGTAGGGGCGTAGATGTGCAGGGACTGGATGAGGACGCTATGATGCTTGTCTAAAGTCAACATGTAATGTCGTGTGCGTTAATCCATTCTGGAAGCTCTACGTCTAAAAACCTCTTGTCCAACAATATACCCACAGTATCCTCCCGCAACCGCAACCTCCCTAATGCTTGAATAGTTCTAAGCAATGCTATGTACTCTCCAACCTTTGCACTCACAACCTTCTCTACAACCCTCAGTTCCGGTGTAGGAACAGGATACGGCATCCCTGCAACTATAACAGTCTTCAGCGTCTCTGGAAGATTAACACCTTCCGTATATTGTCCTCCAGCAACATCTATTAGCACTCCTTTATCGGCGGGTTTTCTAGTGGTCTCAGACTTCATGTACTGAAGCACTTTCTCCATAAAGTCGTAGCTCGGAAAAACAACTAGGTTCAGAGCATCGGGGATGACATACATATCAATAAGCTCTGCATACTGCTTGTACATGTCCTCACTCCTCTCCCTATACAAACTGGTAACACTACCATCAATAACGACATCTTGCTTCCTATCTGGCACTATAGTATGTTTCACGAGTTTTATGCCTAGAATCTTCTCTGCTAGTCTGACAATGAAGCTTGGAACAAATGCGGACAACAGCTTAGTAGAACTAGTTCCTATTGGTAATACTAGTTTTTGGGGGAATATGTAGAGTCCTGAACGGTCAAAACTAAAGTATCCTCGTACAATACTTTCGGCCACCTCTCCCTCCATAAACTCTGCGATTCTGGTTATCCTCTCCTCCGCCTCATACCTAGATAACTCTCCCTTAGCATACTTCTTCAGCACACTACGGATGGCATAGCCCTCTCTTCCCTTGAGCATCTTATACGGTATGTGCTCTACAGCAGACATTATCATATCTATGAGATGATGGAATTCATCGTATATAACAAGCTCTTTCTCAGGTATCTCGTTATGCAGTAAAACATACTCGTATGTAGCGACACAGTAGCGAGAAGAAACGAACCGCAAAACAGCATTATAAGGGCACTTCTTATACGTTGTACCAATAAGCCTTAGCTTCTCCGGATTCCGAATATTACGATATACATCTTTCACAAATTCATCGGATAACTGTGATATACAATGCTCATACCTACCAAGCTTCCTATATGCTCGGCACGTAGAATAAAATGCCGTGCCAATACTGGATGCTAACGGGCAAATCGTACGCCTACTCCAGAGAGGAATAATAGTACCGTAACTTTTAGAAAACCGTAAAACCTCGAACATCTCTGAAACGGTACGGACAACAATCAAGGCACTCTTTCTCTGAAACGCCGATTGTACAGCGTACTTGGTTTTTCCAGCTCCAGGAAACGCTTCAACAATAATGTTATCCTTTGAGAAAAGAAGAGATTCTATTTCTCCCATGTTTTCACCAGAGAAAAAACTTCTCAGCACCATATATAAGGTTCACGGAACAGAAAAACTAGCACCCGGTACTAGCAACTAGTACCCCTACTAGTAAGAGAACTCTTTTATTATTACGCCATAACTCTATTAATGAGGTAGATACAGTAATGAACGAGTTGCTGAAGCAGTATATAGTGCTAAAAATGATTGCAGTTGAATGGAGCTATGGAAAACTGACTAAGGAGTCGAAAGAAATACTTAGAAAGCTCCGTATTTCCTCTCTTCTCGAACTAGATAAACTAGTACATATTCTTCATAAGAAAATTACTCGAAGTGTTAGTATCGAAAATTTTTCTGTGTCTGGTGATGGACTAGTTCTAATGGGAATTCTGAAAGTGTTAGGAAAAAATATATTAGATGCTACTGGGGATGGGGTGCGAAAACCACTTTACCTAATGCTAGATAACGTTAGTGTTAGTATAGCACTACATGGGGATTCGGCAGAAATTCTTTACGAGACTGATTCACCGTTAGATGAAATAGAGTACGGTCTGAGATATATCTATGATATAGAGGAGACCATATCTTTCATTAGAAAGAATAAAATGCAGATTAAAGATGGGAAGATAATTGTTAAAGCATTGAATCCTTATGCTGTGGATTTGACAGCAGAAAAAGTATGTGGTGTTGCAGAACTTGTAGATGTTATAGAAAAGGACGAGTATTGGGAGTACGTATTTAAGCCTACGGGAGAGGAAGACATAGAGACTACTGCTGATATTGTTGCAGAAGTCTTAGCAGTATATACAACCTATGATGCAGACGAGGATGTTATCTTTCCAGAATATACTCGAAGCGAAAGAGTGCTTTCATATATACTTCAAAAACTAAGTAGTATGTTACCATGCAAACTATCTTATACGAGACCAGAGTTTTCAGAAATACATATACATGGTGAAGAATCACGTATACATGTACATGTGAAGGGAGAGGTTCTCCTTAGAGGTGAACCTGATATACTTCTCAAAGTTATTCCTGTGGTAGTATCTGCACTAGACAATGATTTTGAGAAGGATAAGCCTGAGTGTATA
>JAADDN010000017.1 GCA_013153895.1 Thermoproteota archaeon
AGTCTACATATCTTAGAGATCAAGCATATGCTAATGCTAGTGTCTCAGTCTCCACTAACGAGAGCTCTAACACGCGCTGTGGATGCTCTACGAGTTATACCGTCTCTGCAAGTGCTGGTGCTAGTCTTGTTGATCTATATTTTCAATATGGTCTTAATGGTAGTGGTAATATACCTATCATAGCTAGCCTATATAGATCACTCTCACATGAATATGCTATTGATAGGAGCGTCTCTAAGAGCTCGAACAGTATTGGTTCTATGAACGGTTCAGCAGGTTGGTCCGGTTCCTGGACCACATCTGTAGAAGAGTATGGTAGTCCTAACAGTTACAGGATCTACAATATGGCTGGTGGATCATATAGACATAGTAGTCTAATCGCAATCTCAAGATACTCACCAAGTAGTAGTTTGTCAACATACGCATATGCTAGTGTAAGTATTACTCACAACCCTGATGAATTCACCTGTAACTGCTCTAAGTGCGGTGACTCATGTAGCTGCAGCATATCTGCAACATCTAGCGCATATGCTCACGCATATCTGAGATTAATGACAAAATTAACCGGTGGTGAATTGATTCTACGTGCTGGTTTGGCTAGGATGGGTGGTGGTTGGCTTAAGCCTGTGTTTAATAGGCTCGTATGTAACAACTATGGCTGCATATGGTATTCTAACAGAGACCCATGGAATCATAGTGGTGATTTAAGTATTGATTGGTTTCCAACATATCCATTGCCGGGTCAGAGGGTTAATATAACGATAACGTTTGGTACTGGTGATTCTCAGCCGGTTAGGTTATGGGTTTATCGTGTAGTTGAGAAAGTATGGGTTAATGGTCATGTTAGGGTTAGGACATATAGTTTGCATTTGGTAACTTCATGGGAGATTAGTGAAGTTTTACACGGTTGGAAATATGTTTCACATAGTCTGAAAATGATTGCAGATCCAGGACATGCAAAGATTAGCTTTACATGGAAGATGCCTAACGGCTACTTGACAATATGTGCAGCTGGTTGGGGAATATTTACGAGACTCATAAACAAGTGCTGGATAATTACGCCACCAATAGTAATAGTCGACATCTTTCCAATACGTGTACTGCCAATATTTAAGAATGGTAATGTAGCTGGTTATCATGGTCTTGTGACTTTGCAAGATATTGTTGCTCCTCGTGAAGTATTTTGGTATGGTGTTCTAGTTAGAGTATTTGTCCCAGATAAGTATACTATTACTCTAAGCGTCCCATCCTCATTTACTATCGTAGACTACTCAGTCAACTCTATTAGACCTATCTCAAGTAGTGGCCCAATATCGGTAAGTAGGTACTTTAGGACTGGTCTCTGGCTGATACTGTATCCAGCTGGTGTAGTACTGCCGTATAGGGGTAGGCTTCAGGTAGTATATGTGAATAATGTTAGCGTTGTTACGTATCTAGCACCTAGTCTAGGTCCTAGACTAGACTATGCTACATATAGGATGTATGCAACTGTTAGCAACTACTTCATTTATCATGAGCTACTTGCAGTATCTAGAATAGTTCTCACGCATATAGTATCAAGCTACTACATGCTACAACACTATATTCTACCAATAGTGAAGTGGGCTATATGTCTGGAGAGTCCAGGAGCAGTAGAGTGTCATGGTGATCCATATGTTCTTGGTCGTGCATATATGTTAGAGCTCTACTGTCCTCATAACATAGTTCTACAGTACGCTTCCTGGTCCTGGTATAATAGTGATATAGCTACTCGATATATCACGGATCTAGCCTGCAGGTTCTACCATGTAGCATGTAGCTATCCTATAGGTGCTTCAGCGATAGCAGAACCTAGTCCAGTAGTTATTAGGAGCTTAGTAGGATCTTACTGTAGGTTGAAGCTCCTAGACACGTATCTTCCAGCTGTTTCTAGATACGTGAAGTATAGTATAAGAGGAGTATATGTACGTACTATAGGTAGGATCTATAGGGTAGAGCTTCATGATGATACTGTAGGAGTATGCTGCCACATATGTAAGATACTTCTCGTAGAGAAAGTATGTAGGTATGGTATGCTTTGTATAGTTGCTCGTACTAGTGAAGGCATATCTGAAGCATATATCAATATTGTGAGACTCACTAGATCTAGCATATATGTCACAGCTAGACTCATGCCCACTATACTAGACGAGGTTCTTCTAGCAGAGACATATAGAACATATATGAGAGTCGGCTAACCCTACTACTCACATTCTTTTCCAATATATTTCCCTATACGTGTAGTATGAATGTTCTACTACTAGTCCTATCACCAGACGATACTAACAAAATATACTACGCATCCTGTAGTGAGACCTGTAAAACACGTGAAGAATTCTTCAGAAAATGCATCATATCTAGACCTGGACTACCACACCTACAGTATGTACGTCTACGTGATCTTGCATTAGATATAAACGTTAGGAGGTTTCTACTAGAAGATGTTGATTATATAGCTATCATGAATATAGGTCACGCAGTACCAGAATTCTTCCATATACTACCTAAGGACAGGGTAGAGTTTACGGTTAATTCGGTGATCCTGAGACTAGGAAATGGTAAGCGTAGGATTATTACGTTACCAAGAATCTACGATGTACCACACTTCGAGATCACTGAGATAGATGATCCAGATCCAAGTAGTGAGAGTAATAGGACAGTTGTAGATGGGTCCTGTACTTACCTAAGTACAGAACTCTTCTACAATAGAGAGAACAGTAGGAAATATATCAGTCTCGCAGTAGATGGGTCCACATTAGAGGAGGTTGATAGGATAGCTCAGAGATTAGGAACAACACGTAACGGACTAATCAGACTACTGCTTCATGCAGTAGCAAACCACATAATAACCCTAAGAAGAAGCAGTAAAGAAGTAGAACTATGCCTACAAGACAGGTGTAATCAATAAAATCCATGAATAGGAAAACAATAGTCAAGATCATTGACATTATTATAATAATCGTGACAGTATACTTACAGATCCTTCTACTACTAGTAGCATCAGAACCATACAAGTACCTTCAAACCCTAACACTAACATATCCCATAAACATTACACTACTAGCATTAACCTACATAACAACAATAGTAAGAACATTCCTAACAAGAAAAATAACACCAACATACCTACTACACATACAAACAATAACAACACTAACACTACTAACAACACTAAGCAGATATATTAAGTAGTCTGCTTATCTTCTCTACATCTTTTCCAATATCAGAATGTATTGAGTATATGGTATACTTTTGATATTATTAGTCTTCCCTCGCTGACAGAAGAGTCGCATATGAAGGGTATAGCATTACAATCATACCTTAATGACAGTAGAACATTCTGGCTAACTGCTGATTTTCCCCTAAATATAACGCCAATCTTATGAATGCATTCTGACTTCTTAAAAACATAAGGGCTCCAATCACGATTCGAACCGTGATGAGGAACTTGAAGTACACTTATTTTACTGAGTCTTTCGTCTCCAAGCTGGTTTAATCTATTTTTGGTTCTTCTACTTCTTAGGGACACATCTCCGGTTAATAACTCAGCTCCACAGTGGCAATACGGATTATATAAAGTCTTTGAGGGCGTTATTTTGTATATACAACGGTATTCGTGAATATGCTTATCCACGCCGTGGTAAAATATTAGCGAATAATCATTTAGATCCCTTATATGTTTCTCGACTATCCTACGTAACTCCTTCTGCTTACTAGATGTGGTCACTATCTCACGTAATGTGTCAACATCTAACTTGGATATGCGCAATTCGCTCATAATCTCCTGTTTAATAGACTCTACAACATCTCTATCGATAGGAGGATAAATCATTAAGAATTCATAGAGCCCTAAAATACTTATGCTAAGGTATCCTCTGACCATTATGAGTATGTTTTCTCTAAAGAGTCTCTCTAATACTCCTGCTTCTAATGGATACCTCTCACGAAGGTATCTCAACAATCTTTCTGTGTCAGCTCTAAAAGTATCGTAAATAACCTTCCACAAGTCTTCAGGTCTATCTGTCGGTTTATCTCTAGGTGTCTTTACATTAGGCTCTATCGTAGGTCTATGAGAATAGAAGTCTTTGTCGGTCGGTGGTAAATCAGAATCATATATTAGCACTATTTTTATGCTATTTCCACTATCTAAGTTCGAAACAATGTAATCAAGAGGGTCTACATGAATTAGTATACCATCAGCAGGGTAAGGCTTACCTTCCTCTTTGAACCTCATAATATCGAGTACTAGAGATATAGCTCTCAACTCTGGTGGAAAATAAGGCAGTACGACAATAGTGCCTCGAAGATTAAAGTATTCGCACATAAAATCTAGCCCCGAAATATGGTCTTGATGAAGATGCGATATCAAGAGAAACGTTAAATTTCTATCCGTAGTGCATGAAGAGAACTCAAGTTCACGCCTAATGATGTGTTTGCCTTTCCTGCTACCACAATCATATACCAGATAATAATTTAACGATTCATCCTGGACATCCATATTCAGCAATAATGTGTATATCAAGCCGTGTCCAACAGCATGAAATATACTTTCTACTCTGATTATATCTTGTTCGCAATTTTTAATGGATTGAAATGACATGTTAACGTAGGTTCTACACAGACCTTAAAAAACCTTCTTTCAGGAGATATCTATTTCTGGCAATTACTTGGTATTGATGTAATGGATTTCGAAAAAGTATTTCTCACAGTAGACACTTATAAGATTAGAAAAATAGCCAAAAGAACATCACATGGTTCTTTCTCGAGAATTTTATCCTCCGTGTTTTTGTTTTGTTTCTGTTTTTGTTGTTTTGTGGTTTCTGTGGAGGATGTGGTTGGGTTGGAGTTGGGGGTTCTTGATGTTGGTTTAGTGCCTTATGTGCCTCACGTTGCGTATGTTGATGATAGTGTGAAGAAGTCGCGTGCTGATTTAGTGTCGAGGGTTATTGTGTATGCTGGTTGGGAGTTTGAGAAGTATAGGTACTATGTTGTTAATCATGAGAATGCTCACTTATCTGTGTGCCCACGTTCTCCTGGCTGGG
>JAADDN010000019.1 GCA_013153895.1 Thermoproteota archaeon
ATCTTAGTCTGAGCTGTGAGGTTAGGAGGTGTGGTGGAGGTAAATCTATTATTAAGGTGTTTACTGATACTGTTCCTGAAGATGTTAAACCTATTCTTACTAGTCTTGTAGGCCTCTTCTCTAGCATTATTAGACCATCTTTTACTGGAGCATACATAAGCGGTGAATCTACGTATTGGGAGCATAGAGAGGTCTGTAAGGATGATTTAAGAGTAGTTTCTGAGCCTTGTACTGTGTCTGGTAGATGTTCTATCTGTGGTAGTTCTATGGTTTTTAGAGGTGATTTTTCTGAATATTTTAGACATGTTTTGAGGAGTGAGGATCTTTGTCCTATATGTGCTATACCTAGGTTTATTGGTAGGGTATTGAATAATCCTGTTGTTGTTACATTTCATGGCGTAGTTATTGGTGATAATGCTAGGAACATTGTTTGTGATCTCGAACATGCTGGTTGTCGTATATCTTCTACTGGTGATGCAGTTTTTATTGAGTTAAGGTATGATAATTCTCTGCTAGGCTTTCTTGCTCTTAGGCATACTGTCTGGGATAATACTACTATTCTTAATGATGTTAGCTTTCTCACGGTATCTATTGGTGATATAGCTTATCTATCTGCTATCGTAGGTCTTAAGAGATTGAAGAATATTCCTCATCTGGAGAAGGAGTTTGAGAATGTTAGGAATAGGTTAAGAATGTCTAGTTTCATCTATCAGGAGCTTATAGAAAATATCATAGATAGATATGATATTTATCTTACTTTATGTGAGCTTAGGAGTGTTGTTAATAATTTTCTCTGTACGATTTCTAACATAGTTAGAGAATCTATTAAGAACTTACCCACAGATAAGAGAGATTCTTTAGGTAGTGTCCTGAGATATTTAGAGAATTGTAGTTATGTTGGTCTAAGTACTGTTCCTCTACCTGATGGATTTTCTAAAGATTCTCTTATTCTTAATCCTCTGTTTACTTATGTTAATCTTTATGGTATTTATGAGAATATTGATCTTGAGGTTCTTCATATGGTTAATCCTCTCATGGGTATTGCTGTTGTTAGAGCTGATGGTGATCAGTTTGGTAAGGTTAATAATCTTAGAGATCTTCTTGAGAAGGTTGGTATAGATGTTCAAGATGTTTCTGAAGATGTTGTTAATGAGTGGAGTTATTTTCTTGAGAAGGAGGTTAGTGAGAATTTTAAAGGTTTTGTAACACAGTTAGCATGTGCTTTAACACCATCTATAGTTGTGTATTTTGGTGGTGATGAGAATCTTCTGATATGTACTGGGAGGGGCGATGATATTAGTTATATTAGAGATGTTACATATCTTGTACGTAATCTACTTTTACTCACTGTTGTAAGTTCTTTAGTAAGGTTCTTACGTGATCATGATATATCTTGTCCTTATGTTTTCTCTGAGCTTTTACGTAAGATGGTTATGGAGAGACTCTCAACTTTAAGTTCAGGTATTGCGTTAACTAGGACTAAGTTTCCAATGTACTATACTATACATCTAGTAAATAATCTTGTTGAGATTGCTAAGATTTTGAGAGATTCTAACATGATTCTATATATGGTATCTATATTTCAGGAATCTGTTGAGAATGAGGATTGGTGTAGAAATGTTCTTAGGATACCTATACCTAATAAGTATTTGTCAAGTTTTGTTCGTCTGTTAAGAATTGAGAATAGTGAGCAGAAGGTGCATACGATCCTCAAGATCCTTTACCTATACCTACTTGAGAGGAATGGTGATATAGAGTATCTTGATGTAGGTAGGATCTTTAGAGAAGCTCGTGAACTATATAGAGAAGTTGCATATACTAGAGATATTAGAGAGATGTTGCAGAAGTTGTATGAGATAGAGGATGAGTTATGTAGAACTGATGGATTAGCTACACTTGACACAATAGTATCAACATCGAAGGTGATGCCATGAGTAGGCAGGTACGTAATTATCTTCTAAATATTTCAGGAACATTCTGTTGTGGTAGACAGTATGGGGGAGTACAGACAGCAACATATAAGACAACATTAAATTATGTACCTGCAAGTCAAATATTTGGACTATTATTAGCAACATATTTACACTTAACATCAGAAATTAGAGAACTATCATCAAGTCTAGATCTGATACTTCAGTTAAGTGAGATCTCTGAAAATCTTACAAGAATAGGAACATTAGTTAATAAAGATGATTTATCACTTCTAAATCATATTTGTAGAATCTGGCCAGCATATCCAAAACATGAAAACATTACTCAACTTCTTGATGAGATAATCAAGCTCTTGAGAACCTCTAGGGAAACGTGTGTAGAATTGGTGAGCTATGTTGAAAGGTTGAGGGATCTAGTCTCAGAGAATCCATATCTAGCCTCTATTGTTCCGGGTCCTAGAGTACCAGTATCAGTATGCTCATTATATGATGGAGAATCTTCAATAGTTGAGAAGTTTAGTGTTAAACTTCATAAGATAAATGCTCCTCTATGCTTAATGATATGTCCATCAATATTATTCACAATATTATCAATAGTAGAGAAGTATCATGGAAAAGATGTTCTAGATAAGATATTGAGCAAGCTTGGACATGTAAGTCATGTTAAGAGAGCTAAACTTGGTATATGTGTAGATAGGTATAGACATACTTCAAAGTACGGACTGTTCTACGTATATGAGACTGTAACATACAGTAACGTACAGTTATGCTCTCTTATAGAGAACTTTGATATTAAGGGATTAGATGTTTCTAGCATAGTTACAGGAGCTAGATTTCTGAAGATAGGTTTTAAGAAGGGTATCGATGGTCAGGTTAGGTCTGTAGCGACAGTATTTAGGAGTGATGAGAGTCTTATAAATATGTTGATTAATCTTGCTAATAATGCTCTAGATATCTGCTTAGCCTTATCTAGGTCATGTAGATTCTTTATAGGTCTAGCCTGTATTGATAAGACCTTGATAACAGTTTTAGATAGAGACATGTTCTCTAACGTAGATGGTAGTTATGTATGTTCTATATTTTCTGATGAGAGATCAATATATTTGCAGATAATGAACAAGTTCTATAATGTTAAGTATAGTGATAGAGATCTATTCCTCATTACAGCTGGTTCCTGTAGTGGAGTCACAACTTATAACGTTGATAAGATTAGAGGTTATTATGAGAAGATTTTTGGTAATTATGTTAATGTTATTAGAATGATGTTTGATCCTGATTCTAGGTTTCAGGTATGTTATGTTGATGGTGATAGAATTGTTAATGCTAATCCGGTTGTTAGGAGGTTAGTGTTGGCTAAGGTTGGTGTTTGTCATACAGGAGTAATACCTATAATCTGGGTTACGTCTAGTAATTGACGTCTGTGAGGATCTGTAGATATGAGATATATGTTAAGACTATTACACCACTTCATGTAGGTCAGGAGATGGGTACTAAGTTGAGTATTATTGATCATAGGGTGTATCGTAGAGTCAAGTATGAGTCAGGTGGTAGAGTTGAGGAGGTTTCTATTCCTGCTTCAACTATTAAGGGAGTGTTTAGACATGTTTTTGAGGATTTTTTGAGGTCTCTCGTAATTGATAGGTTATGTCTTGATAATATTCTTGAGATTGTTGGTCGTGTTATTGCTGCTGTAGTAGATGTATGTTATGTATTGAATGATCGTGCTTTACGTGATCAGTTTGAGAGGATGCTTGCTACTACTCAGAATATTGTTCAACCATCTTTCATATTGAGGGAGGATGAGAGTCTAGATCTTGTTGATACTGGTGAGCTAGCTAGGAGAGTCTACTCATATGTGATTTCTAATGTTTCTTCTGATGCTAGGTCGTTTGTAGGTGAGGAGAATATTGAGAGATTGTGTAAGCTTTCTATTCTATGTCTTCAAGAGCTTCTGCCACTAGTATGTGAGCCTGTTGGTAATTTCTGCTGTGTTCCTGATACTGCATTGCTTGAGTTTGGTTCTGATAGAGGTCAGACTGTGAGGTTTATTGTTAATACTGTTCTTCTTCGTAAGACTCCTCTTAGAGTTGAGGTTTGTCCATCATGTATATTGTTTGGAGCTACTGGTCTTGCGTCAAGGTTAAGGTTTAAGGATTTAACGTTAGATGAGGGTAGTAAAGTTGTTGAGCCTGTTCTTCCTATCGTTACTAGAGTAGCTATTGATAGGTTTACTAAGGCTGCTAAGAAGGGTAAGTTATTTACTCTTGAGTATGTTCCTCCAGGCGTCATGTTTAAGGGAGAGATCTACTTCACTCCATTACTCAAGATTGATTATGAGCTTGCAGGTTCAGGAATGCTTGAGAAGATTTTGAAAGCTATTGCTTATGAGATCAGTGGGAAGGTTCCTATTGGTAAGCAGGGTAGTGTTGGTTATGGACTTGTTAAGATAGGTATAGGTGAGAGACCTAGAGATTCTAATGATGATCCAAGTCTCATGGATGTTATTAGGGAGTATATTGTAGAGTTCTATCTTAAGGAGGCAGCATTATTAGAGCTCTGTAAGAGTTCTCGTATGAATATTAGAGATTATGTTGATCATGTTGTTAATACTGTAGCTAGGCTAGGATTATCAGGAAGTGAGGTGAATAAGGTTCGTAATGCTATTGAGATAGTTATTGATCATAGGTTAGCTGTTGAGAAGATAATTGCTAACATATTGTGAGATCATGTCTCTGAGATCACTATATAGAAGGTTTAGAGAACTTATTGATGAGAATAGGAGTATTATATTGTTTGGTGAGATTATTGAGAATGTTGATGAGAATGTTGCTATGCTACTTTATGAGAAGGCTGGTGTTCTCTATGGTGATGTTGTTGAGACTAGGTTTAGGCTTGCTCTCTCTAAGAACATAATTTAAAGACTAGTCTAGTAGTGATCTACTATGGTTAACGAAGGTAGAGGTCTTAGATTGAGGTTGACACCTAACATATATAGGACACATGTAGTCTTTAAGATAGTTTTTGAGAACATTACTGAGCTCTGTGTAGGTGGTGGATCTATTGAACAAGCAACAAG
>JAADDN010000148.1 GCA_013153895.1 Thermoproteota archaeon
CGTAGGTGTTAGGGAGCCTCTCCATTGTCTATATTATAGCAATTATATTTTTTAATTTTTCACTAAGGATAATATATAGACCTACATAGACCTCACATAGTCTAAATATATCATGCCATCTCTAGCATAACAGGACTTGAAGAAGACAGCTCTGTCGTCTCTACATCGTATGACTAGCTCAAGATTAACAGAATCGTCTAAAGGTACATAATCATGAACTTGGAACTCCAGAGACCTACCTGAGATGAATTGAAGTATTATTCGACAGTTGTCTCCAGAACCTACGACTCTCAGAATAGCAGGTTCCTCAGGAACCTTAACATCAGAGTACAAGATCATCATCACTAAATTTACTGTTGGTCTGAGATCTGTTATGAGTAGCCTACACTTCATCACATGTTAAATATGTCAGTAACTACCTTAACACTAACTCGGCAATCTTCCGAACTAGCTCATTAGCATCTGACTTATAGAAGTGTGTTGAATAGTTAACTATCGGCGCTCTCTCATCTATGTTTACCGCGATCAGAAGCTCATAGTCTTTTACTCCAGTCATATGTTGAGGAGCTCCTGATATACCTAATGCTATATATACTCTAGGTCTAATTATCTTACCTGACTCTCCTATTAAGAACTTTGACGATAATATTCCTCTATCAGTTATCTTCTTTGTAGCTCCTACACCTATTCCAAGCTTCTTCGCTATAGCTTTGACAAGCTCTATCGAGTCCTTGCTTAGCCCTGCTCCTACTCCGATAACTATGTCATGTCTCTCTGGTAGTATCTCGATATCTGGGTCGTATACTTGACCACTCTTCACATATTCTATACCATAATGCTCCTGTACAGTTACCTCCTCATGAATTAGTTCACATGTATCATATGTTGTTATTGTTCTTTTTCTCAAGCTTGCTCTAACAGTAAACATCTTTGGTTTCCTATCAGGTATATATATGTGAGCTAGAATGTTCTCTCCAAAGCTTGGTTTAACTGCTATGACCTCCTTCTTCTCGTCTACATATAGTTCAGATACATCTGCTACTAGTCCTGTATCTAGCTTAGCTGCTACGTATGGTGCTATCTCTCTACATCTCTGAGTAGCTGGAAATAGAAATACTTCAACATTTCTTCTCTTACAGAACTCTACTAATGCTTCTCCGAAGAGAGTTGGCGTGTATGTTCCTTCAGGTACGTTCTTCAGCCTAATATTATATATTTTAGGTAGTATCTTCATATCTCTCAACTTTGTTGCAACTACTACAGAATTAACTACTACTCCTTCAACATCTACACCAAGCTTCTGAGCTATATCTCTAGCAACATCTATTATAGCTAGCGACTCTTGCCTAGGTTGTCTCGTGGCAGGTACGTAGTCAATATATACTAGGACTGTCATTGCTTCTCTCTAGTCTTCTCCTGTATTAAATCTAATAACCATCTCGCAAACTCTTCACAACTCTTCTCTATTTTTAGAGGACTCTTAGGCTCGTACTTGTAGTTAACTACTTTAGCTACTCTAGTAGGACTACCTGCTAGACCTATCTTAGACTGATCAAGATTGAGCTCTCTGTTAGTTATGATCTTGACCTTCCTGTTAAGCTTAGCTTCTATCTTTCTAGACACCTTTACTGGAAGTATGATATTCTTCTTATATACTGAGAATACTGCTGGAAGCTTGACCTTAAACTCCTCTATCCTATCCTCATCCTCGAGAATTCTCTCTACATTAACGATCTTGTTAACTAAGTCGATCTTAACGACATTTATGACATAGTATAGGTAGGGTACTGATAAGAATGATGCTACTTGAGCAGGTACGTGACTGGTCAAGCTATCAGCAGCTTCTTGACCAGCTAGAACTATGTCGAAGTCAGGCATCACGTATCTTATAGCTGCTGCAAGAATGTACGAGGTAGCTAATGTGTCTGATCCAGCAAATGCTCTATCGCTTACTAGTACTGCCTCATCAACTCCCATGCCTATTATGTCTTCTAGAACATCCTTTGCAAAAGGTGGTGCCATGCTTATAGCAACTATCTTACCACCATACTCATCTCTGAGTTTTATAGCTAGATCTATAGCAGCATAGTCCCATGGATTCAATGTTGTTGGCACACCCTCACGTATGAGGCTTCCAGTCTTCTCATCTACTTTTACAGTTGACACTATTGGTACTACGGTCTTCGTTATCACTACTATGTTCAGCATCTACAGGTCTAGAATAGGAGTAGGTCACTATTTAACTATTCTTACGAACACCATCCCAGATATGTTCACTTCCTCTATGACACCATCATTGAGAAGCATGTTATATATTGCCTCATACTTTGAAGGTGCACGCTCTCTTAAGAAGTCTAATATCACAGGCTTAGGCACAGGTTCACTATCAAACCTTTCTCTCATCTCGTCAACTATGTCCTGAACTGTCAATCTTCTACATGTGTTAGCTCTCTTACATATGTAGTACTCATCTTCAGATATGTCATAATATACTAACACGTCTCTACGTTTCATAAGTTCTCTAGCAATAGTCATGAAGTCTACGTTCTCTGGAGCAATCTCAGATAATGGTACACATTTTCCATCACTCTGTGAAGATACTACCATGACTATCTTCTCTATCAGTACTCCTAGCAGTGACACTCTTATAAGAGTAGCGAAAAATTAATCAAGAGATTGCTTAAAATATCTTGAGGACTAGAGAGAGGTTGAGTAACCATGCTTATAAAAGTTCCCGTTACAGTGATAGTTGGACGACAGGATAGAGACATAGCATTATGCATATTCGAGGGAAGAAACATGAGCATATCAAGATATGTTGATGAGCTACCTGAGCCAGCGATAGAGAAGATAACTGAGCTAGAGATAGGTGATGAAGAGATAAGAGGTCACATAGCAATAACATCGTTCGGACATTCTACAGTGAAAGCGGTAGATGCTGGAAGTAGTTCAGGAACATGTTACATAACTAGAGGTGGTGACTTAGCAGAGCTTCCGAGGATAAACCTTAGGAGAAGTTCAATAATGAGTAAAGATTTTGGAAGATGGGTTAACGTTCTCTCACTACCAATATTTTTAGAAAACATCATAAACTACGATACCGATAGTATAGTTCTAGCACCATCAAGACTTGGCGAGAACTTATGTATAACGTTTGGATACTCTGATAGTACATGTATAAGATTAGTCAAACACTTCATACTTAGAGCTAGAGCATACAATAGTGGAGCTATGATGACTGTATCTTGTGTAGGTAGAATACCTCAGATACCTCTTGAGATGTGTCTAATAAAGGAGGATAAGTACATACTCTTCAGAATATATTTAAACACGTTACTTAAACTTCACACAAGGTTCAAAATGCTCATAGTCATAGCTAAGGGAGGAAACATAGTTAAGAGATATATAGCAGAAAACTTGACTGATAATCTCACAGAAACTATTGATGAAGCCTTCGAAATATTTCAGAATTTGTAAAGTCTCCTGAACATGCTTATAAGAACTATAATACATATAGCTAAGAGAACTAGGAGAACATATATTACATATATGAGATCAACATTAAGCGAGACTCCACCTCTAGATAACTCAACCTCGTGAGCAAGTGATATACATGCACCATATAGTTCCCCTCCTATACTATATAGTAGTCCTGTATACGTAATATTTACGTTTACAGACCCTAGAATACTGATGTAGAGTATAGTTCCAGGATGATTTCTCAATAACTGTCTATAGTACCAGTCTAGCTTAGTACCTTTCTGAAAATCTGCTAACAATATGATTAATGGTTTATTCTTTGATATTATTTTCATAATTTTAACAGTCTCTCCTTCTCTGATAACTATACAGTTTAGATCTAAGTCATGTACTATGTATAATGTTGCTGGGTTTGCACATACTATAATTACTTCAGAACATTCTTCTCTTATCTTTCTACCAATAATATGTAAATAATTTTCTAATTGTTTTATCCTACATTTAAATATTGTTAAATCATTTTGAAGAATTTGAGAAAGTTGAGAATATCTTTCTTGTAAGATCTCTTCAAAAGATTTAACGAGAGCAAGCATGTTCTCAGGATCAAGCCACCATCCATGTGTGTCAGGTATTCTTGTTCCTGGAAAGTAAAGTATTTTTAATCCATTTTTCTCATAATCTCTCAGTTTTGGAATCAGTACTTTCCCTTCTACTACCTGTATTATCCTGTACTCGACAGGAAAGTGCCATAATGGTACATATATTGTTGATCTCTCTACTATGTTTATCATTGATGGTCTTAGAGGAGTATAGTGAGGATTTGTCTCTCCTGAAATTAGAACATTTATGTGTAATATTCTTGGAAATGCTTCATGAAGAGCATATTCTTCTACTGGTGCTGTAACAGTAACATTTATAACATATGCATGAACCATAATGATGAGTAAGGTTATTGAGAGGAGAAGTGTGAGCATCCTAATGAGGTTAGCACGCTCTTGCACAAGCTTCTCTGAGAGACGACTAGGTTAAATATGTGTCTCTAGAGGAGTACTCAGGACATGGTTATAATAGCTGTGGAGGAATTGAAGGTTAGCATCGGCGGGAGGATCGTGATATCTGAAGCAACATTCGCTATACGTGAGCCAAGTCTCGTAGTCGTTATTGGTCCTAATGGTGCTGGAAAGACTACTCTTCTTAAGACATTGATAGGGCTCATAAGACCTGTACGTGGGTGTATAAGAATATTTGATAGTATCGTTAAACCTGGCTCTAAGTATCCTAAGAGTGTACGTAAGCTCATAGGTTACATGCCTCAGAGAGACGTTATTAACTATGCAGCACCACTTACAGCTAGAGAGATAATTGTCTCAGGACTTATAGAGAACATCAGCGTGCCTAGGATACTTCTCCCAAGAGATTCTAACGATATGGTTCTACAGATAGCTCAGAGACTTGGGATAGAAAGTATTCTAGATAAGTTCTTCGATGAACTTAGTGGAGGACAGCAGCAGAAAGTTCTTCTCGCGAGAGCATTAATTAAGGATCCTAAGATACTGATACTAGACGAGCCTCTAAGTAACGTTGACGAGATAAGTAGAGTTGAAATATTGGAGCTTCTTAGAGATCTCGTGAGAAGAGATGGAAAGACAGTCATGTTAGTAACTCACGACGTTGAGATAGCTATGAACTGGTCAGACTATGTGCTTCTGGTAAATAATGGTAGAGCAGTATTATACAGCTCTAAGATGGTTGAAGATGTTGATAAGTTCTTGAGACACTACCCTGAGAAAGATAGGAAAATAATACCCTCAAGATCACCATACTGTGCATGAGCTTGATAATTGAGCTTACCTGTCTATCAATTCTAATATCATTGTTAGCAGGTTTCTCATCAACATATACCTCAATATCGAGGTCAGGATTTCTAGTTGTCACTATATCTCACGCTATCCTTGCATCACTTGCAGTACTCTTCTACATAGCTTACATATTTAACATATATGTTACCCCTATACTTACTTGGACAATAATGCTCATAACAGCTCTACCAGTATGCGCATTTGTTAGTCATGTTAGACTCTTCTCAGAGAGAGATCTCATATTATCTATAATATTCGCATTAATGTTAAGTATCGCTGCACTATTTATGGCTATCCTCCCCGGCTTCATGATATCTCGAATGTGGAGCTTCTTGACTGGTAGTATACTCCTAGTATCACCTATGGATATGACATTCATATTCATTATTTGTCTAATATGTTCAACATTGTATACATTATTTTACAGAGAGTTTCTCCTAGTATCATATGATTATGAGTATGCTTTAGCTACAAGTATACCTGCAGGAGCAATAAATTACCTCTTGTCAATACTTATATCAATATCTACGCTAGCTTGTGTATATGTTCTAGGTCTCTTTGTAACTTATGCAGTAATGTTAATTCCTGGTGCTGTTCTTGTTAATGCTCGTGTTCGTCCATCATTATCAATATTTTTGAATATTCTCATAATATTTATAACATTAATGATATCGATAATGTTAGCATTTAAGTACAATATACCACCATCAGGACTTTGTGGAGTCATGATAAGCATATTAGCTGGTCTAGCTATATTCCTAAAATTTTTAATGAAGAGATTTAAGAAGACTCAGACTTAGCTTCAGCAGTCTTTTCCTGTTCTCTCAACTCCTTTAATATTTCTTCAGCAACCTTCTTTCCTGATAATAACATTCCTCCAAATATTGGACCCATCCTAGGTAGCTTATATACTGCGGCAGTAGCCATTCCTGTAGTATATAGTCCAGGTATGATTTTCTTACTGTACTTCACTATGAGGTCATCTGCTAGCTCTGGTATTGCTGGTCCCTCATTTAGTACGTCTATCTTCACATTAAGCTTCTTTGCAGCAATTCTTACTACGGATGCTTCATGTCCTGTAGCATCTACGACTGCTTGAGCTCTTATGAATAGTGGATCGACCCAGAGCTGTGATAAGTGTACAGCTGTCCAATTTATTACTATTCCAGTAACTTTCTTACGTTCTCTATCTGCTAAGATGTCTTCTACTGTGACTCCTAGGAGAAACTTTGCACCTGCGTTTAATGCAGCTGTTGCAAGTTTAGCGATTAGTTCTGCTGGATCTACTACAAGTACGTCACCATCCTCGATGTACCTTATGTTGAAGTCTTTCTCAAGTATGTTCTTTAGGCTCTTCTGAACTACTACTGCTGGTATAAGCATTCCTCCTCCACCTATCCCTCCTCCAAATGAGAGTCTACGTTCTACGACGAGGACGTTCACGCCTTCTCTCGCTAGGTAGTATGCGCATGACATTCCTGAAGGTCCTGCACCAACTATGGCAACATCTACCTGTGCTATGCTCTCGAGCTTTCGAAGTCCATGTCTCACTATTGTCTGTGTAATAGTCTTCTCACTTATTCCTTTTAGATCAATCTCCATCTCTTCCATTATATGGTACTTTAAGGAGTCTAATAAGCTGTACTATGTGCAACAATCTTAAATATATAGTTAAGAAAGTCTATATTATGCCTCTAAATATTCGAATAGTAGAGCATAGAGCGAATAGTATATTACTAACATGTTGCTCATTGAATAGAGATGATTTTGGGTATCGACTAGTGTGGAAGGTAACATCTATAGCTCAGATGGCTGTAGACTTAATATTCTACATCTGTAGAAACATAACGAGAGGAGAGACCTGTAACAAGATTAACGAAGCAGCAGAAACATTAAGAAAGATGGGCATAATAAGTCAAGACTCAGTTAAAGCAGCAGTAGATCTACAGAACATGTTGGATACCATGGCTAGACTTGGAGGACTAGACCTAGTGATGTATGTGAGAGAGAACCTCGACCAGTTCTCATGTAAGGCTTCTCAGATAGCTCAAGATCTCTTAACATTCGTAGACAGAGTTAGACATGGAGAGATCAAGATAACTCCATAGAGGAAAAGCAGAATAGTCCTATACTGAGTTAGGAGAGACTATAAATGATAGAGGAGATAGTTGTAGAGAACTTCAAATGCTTTAAAAATAGAAAGGAAGTCAAGTTCAATCAGATAAACATAGTTAAAGGAGACTCAGACACGGGAAAATCATCATTAATACATGCAGTAAAGCTCTGCCTCAAAAGCTTCCTACTAGACCCAATAATGAAGGATCTAGACTACTCGATAGATGATGTAAGAGAGCTCTTACCTGATCAAGATCCATCAAAGAGAATTCACATACATATGAGAGGAAGCATAGATCTACCATATGTACATAAGTTAGCGAAATATGACATAGATATGACATTATCAGTCAGCGATGGAACATTAAGTACTGGAATAGAAATAGAAGATGCAAAGATAACAAGATCAGAGATGTTACAAGCAATGTTCTCATATGTAATAAAGGAGTATAACTACGATAAGTATAGTGTAAAAATTGAAGCTCACTACCTATCTCACTGCGTATATAATCTGAAGGTTGTCTATCCTAGGATAACTATAATGGATAAAGAGTTGTTTATAATCTTATATCAAGACATATTCCCAAACCTGCTAAAAGAGCATATAAAGATAGTAAACATTTATCAAGGAGTAGCATATTATAGCATAAATCCTCTAATAGATGAACCATATGTAGAGACTTATAAGATACTTCTCGTAGATCCACAGGTGAAGCATAATGTTAATAAAGTTTTATCAAAAATATATAATAGAGACGTAATAATCGATATAAGGAGAATGAAGAATAGAGATGAATATATTGTTGAAGATATTGTGACAGGTAGACCAATATCAACTATGAGTACAACATTTAGAAACGTGTTAAACATAGTTATAGCTTTAGAATCATCTCCAAGATCTGGTACTGTAATAGTTGATGATTATGATAGGATGGTTACAGGTATAAAGATGATAGATGTTACGAGCGTGTTAGCAGAGAGATGTTTAGAAAGAGATGTTCAGCTTATACTTATGGTAAGAGAGAGCTATGATGTTGATAAGATGATAGAACACTTGAGAAGTAGTTTTCCTAGTGATAAGATTAGTATTATAACACTCTAGAACTCTACTTCAATAATCTCATAATAGTTGTCTATAGGTAGGGGGGTTATGTTGATAGATCTGAGAAGTGATCCTCTAGAGGAGATCTCGTGAGCTATAGATGATGAGGCGTAGACTAGAATATCGTCATGAGCTAGCTTAAATAGACGATAATATTCTATTCTGTGCTTAGCTCTCTCAGAGACGTGGCTTGTTATTACTAGTCTCATCTTACCTTTATGTTCTATGAATATGCTTGTCATGAGTGCAGTCTTAGTGAATCTCGTCATCACATCTTCAATTATCTTAGTAATATCTCTACCCTTCTTCAATTTCTTAAATATGTACATCGTTAGAGCCATGCTGTCAGTAACGTAAGCGTAAAGCTCTTCTTTTCCAAGTTCTTCTAATATTTCTCTCTTCTTTACAGCACCATTATGAGCTAGAACAACCTTTAACTCGCCATCCCTTATCATATATGGGTGAGAATGCTCAACACCGTGTGGTTCTCCTTGACTTGCAGCACGTACATGTAATATCATTAATATTCTATCTTGTTCATATATGTATGATCTTACGAGAGATCTTGCAAGATCCTCTTCATTAAATATAGCATTTCCAGATCTAAAATATAGTTCTCTAGATCTAGATCTTACGTATGTTCCCCATCCATCAGGATGTAGATCATCTATCCCAGATAAGATTCCTATAACATCATGTTTAGAAACTCTTAACAATCCCTCTAGAAGTTCACCTATAACTTCTCTGCTAGTCCCTCCATAGTATGATAGTATCCTACACATGAGACAGCATGTTATGATGCCGTATAATTTATAAGTTGTAATATGTAAGCATGTTCATCCCTCTTAAGCAGTGTTTAACAGATTTTGAAAGTGTTACACTCCTGTTCGAAAACCTGATCAAGTTTATGGGAGAGATATGCATTTGATATGTAAGGATCTTACTTAGAGCGTAGGTTATCTAGTGAATATTGCTTAATAATCTGTCAGATTCTCACTAATCAATCAAATATGGCTATAATAATAGATAACGTAGCACTCACTAGCGCTCTGCTAGTGTTAACGTTAGGAGATAAGATACCTCTAGAGAGAGCCGATAACTCTAAGATATCGATAATCGATATTGATCATAGTCAAGTATCAGTGATAATACCTGCAAGATATGAGATGTTTGAAACTATTTTACAGACTGTCAGAAGTGTTCTCTCTCAAACATATATGCCTAAGAGAGTATTCATAGTAGTTGAGGAGGATGATTATACAACGTTAGAAAATGCTTTAAAAGTTAGAGAGCTCTTCAATAATGTTGAAGTAATAATAAATAGAGGTCGTAAAAGCAAGGGTTCGGGTCTGTATATGTTTGTTTATGTTTTTATATGTGTTTCATCCCTTCATTCTTTCCCTCCCACATCGGGCTTGGGTTTGCATCTCCTTCGGGAGGGTTCATCCTGACCGACCCCCGCGGTCGGTCTTAGGTAAAGTAGGATATAAGGTAGGGGTGCTATCTTACCTATAACTTTCTTGTATAGGTTCAGCACAGCAATAATGTCTCTATGTCCAGTAAAACCACATTTAATGCACCTAGCAAGTCTATAGTTTACGAATACTAATTCTGAACCACATATTGGGCATGTCTTACTTGTGTTCTTGGGATCGACCTCAATATAAGGCACGTCGAGATCCTCGCATTTACACTTTAATGCATGTAGAAACTTGCGGTAGCAGAAACCAGCAAGCTTCCATCCAGATTTCTTACGTGTGACATATTCAAGCTTTTCAATAATTACAAGAGCATAATTCTTCCTAGCATATAGAGCAATCTGCTTAGCAAGTTTCCAGCAGTGATCTGTTAAAACATTTCGAGCACGTCTAAACCAGTAACGTACACGGGCAAAAATACTCTTGCTAAACCTCCACGTCTTAGAATACTGCATCTGTAGGAGATGTGCCCTCCACTTAAACCTCAAATATTTCTCGAATGGCGACTTGACAAATCTAATAGATGTTCTATCCCCAACCTCATCTACCAGAAGCATAGAGATGCTCCACAGGTTAACATCGATTACAAGTGTTGATAATGGAATATAGAACTCTACTCTACGTTTAAAGTATATGCAAACCCAAAAGGTACCATTCTCACACTTAACAATAAGCTCATAGTTCTGCCAGCCTCTCTTATATCTCTCTAGGTATTCTTTCCTATGTAATAGACGTAGTATCACTACCCTATCCTTGTGAAGTTTTAATACTACGATTCCACGTTCTAGATCAAGCTTATAGTCATACTTATCTAATCTAGCAGTTAACTTCCTAAGAATTGGCTTGGAACCCTTGTTTGCTTTCGCTCCAGCAACAACAGCTCTAGCATACTTGTAGATCTGCTTTACATGATGTGCTCTAAATCCCTGCTGTCTCAATATATTATAAAACAACTGATGTAGCTGACTCTCAGAGGGAACCTTAGGCAGGTTCCAGATCAAGTCTACTATCCACTGTACACGATCTCTCCAAAGCACCAAAAACTCTAGCAAGTCCTCTGCTCTACCTCTCTCAATAACCGTTCTACACTTGAGAGTTCGTACTATCTCCCTCCCTCGGGGAACCGCCACAATGGCGGTCTGACCCTTCATCGGGGTCTAAATATGTTTGAAAACAACCTCATATAAACCTTTAATACGCTCTACCTCAGAGCGAGGGATAGCATATCTACCAGATGGTAACCTATCAGCTTTAACTTTCCCCTCCTTAATCCATCTCCACAACGTGATATATGAAATATCTAACTCTCTACAAACATCCTTAGGAGAATAAAGCTCAGACATATTAAACATATAAAAACATAATCACTTATATAAATCACGTTACGGCAGGTGTTATAAACTTCGTAGTTGATAAGCATGTTGATACTAAGTACGTGTTGATTATAGATGTTGGAGATTTGTTAGGTCATGATAGGTGTATTGAGTCTCTTTTGAAGATTGCCGAGAAGGGTTATGATGTAGTGATCTCTGCTATGAGAGGATGTAGAGAAAGTAGGCTTTGGGAGATTTTTCTAAGCTGTGAAGTTTATAAGTGGACTACGATCTCTCTTAGAGTGATTAGAAAGAGATTCGGTTTTTGTCCTCTTCCAGGCACTGGCATTCTCGTTCGTGCTGATCTTATCAGACGTTTCGGCTTTCCTGAGACTCTTGCGGAAGATGCTGCTGCAGGTCTATTTTTTAGGAACTCCGCAATAACGTTAGATTCAATACTCATATATAATATACCACCTTCATTAAAGGCTCACCTTAAGCAGAGAGCTCGTTGGGTAGCCGGTTTTCTACAGTCAGCAAAGCTTGCTAGAGGTAGAGAGAAGATTGTGTATATTCTTCCATTTATTGTTGCATTTCTTACTCCTATAAGCATGTTTCTTATGCCGGTAATGTACATTCTTCATCCATATTCTTTTCCTTGGATAATAATTGACATTATTGCGTTTCTAGCAACCGTTATATACGTTACTTATCAAGCTGTGAGATTTCGTAACATTAAGATTCTTCTCATACCATTCTTATGGTGGCCTCTCATAGGTTTATCATCGTACTTAGCAATTTATTATCTAGTAAAGAAGAAGTGGTACTTCTCTCCTAAGCAAGCTATAACTAGACATATTGAGATGATGTTACAAATGTCGCCTCTACTCCGAACCTTCTCTGAAGAAGGTCGGCAAGGTTTTTTGGTCCGTGGATCTCTGTTGCGTAGTGTCCAGCAACTATTATGTTTATTCTCTCGTTTATTGCATATACTTCATGATGTTCCTTGACCTCTCCTGTGATGAGTAGATCGATCTCTCCTCTCTTGAACCTTGTAATATAGTCCGATCCTGCTCCTGATACTATAGCTATCCTCTTGATCTTCTCAGGTCCATGTGGTAAGATTCTTGCACTATCATTCAATTTTTCTCTCACTACTGCGAGAAGCTCTAGTCTATCGACTTCTCTCTCTAGCTCTCCCACAACACCTATAGGGGGACTCTTTCTCTCAGGTATCCACTCTATATCTCTCAGTGATAGCATTCTTGCGATAGTTATGTTATTCCCTATCTCTGGATGAGCATCAAGTGGTAAATGGTATGCTAGTATGTTTATATCGTTCTGAAGTATCTTCTTCAGCAATATTCTAAGAGATCCATCAATCCTGTTCTTAATAAGCTCAGCACCTCTGTGGCCTCTCATGAGTATACCATGATGAAGAACTATGGCGTCGCACTTCTCCTCTATACACTTATCGACTACATTCTCTGTTAAGCTTACTGCTGTAATGATCTTCTCAACGTTCTCCCTACCTTCAATTTCTAGTCCATTTATTATGAGGTCGACGTCTTCAAAATTCTGTACTCCAAGGTACTTATCTAGGAACTCAGTGATCTTATATAGGTCGACCATTATATTAGATAGTTACGTGATTAACCTTATAAACGTGATCGAACTCTAGAACTGAGCGTTGTGTGAGCTCAGTAAAGCAGCTTGCTAGGATAGGCATACCATTAGCAATGTGTACTCAGCACCCTGATTCTGCTAGCAGATGTATAGATGCGAACGAGGAAGTTCAGGAAGCAGTGAAAGACATCATGGATTTCGACTCAGGAGGATTCTGCTGTGATGAGAAGATGGTCGATTATGAAGGCAAGCTCACTCCATACCATCAAGTCAAGTGGATAGCGGAAGAGCTCTCAAGACTGGGGTTCAAGGCTGGTAGAGACTTCATACTTACACCAAGATTACCAAATCCGAGACTTGAGAATCTTGATAGACATCTCATAGTTCTAATATCATCACTAGTCACGAACCTGGAGGTTCCAGATGCTGTAAAATACGTTATCAATCCTATGACTGGAAGCGTAGATGAGCTGCTTAAGCTGCAGAAGAGGTTATGGAACATTCAGAAACTTCTCGAGGATGAGGCTGGTAGAAAACTAGGCTTCGAGGTCTCTGTAATACCACTGATAGAGGATGTTGAAGTAATGTTGAACATAGATAACCTAATCAAGAGATGGCTCATAGAGACAGTAATGTTCACCGAGCGTGGAGAAGCTAGAATAATGATTGGAAAATCTGACCCAGCAATGATATATGGACATGCACCATCAATAATAAGCATAAAGATAGCACTATCAAGATTATGGAAGATAAGTAAAGAGCTCGACATAAAGATATACCCAATAATAGGCGTAGGAAGACTACCCTTCAGAGGTCACCTAAGTCCAGAAGCAGTAAACGAGTTCGCAGACACATACAGATGGTTCTACACTGTAACAATACAGTCAGGAATAAGGTTCGACATGGGTCCAACAGCAGTCAGAGAAGTATTAATGAACCTACAGGACAAGATTGGAAGAGCA
Source organism: Thermoproteota archaeon (assembly GCA_013153895.1). GTDB lineage: Archaea > Thermoproteota > Thermoprotei > Thermoproteales > Thermocladiaceae > JAADER01. Next base: position 13,936 of record JAADDN010000148.1, read on the forward strand.
CCAAGAATATATAGTGAGAACGAGGAAGAAATACTAAAGAAAGCATGTAAGATACTTGTAGCAGAATACTTAAGAATAGTTATCAGACTTGCAGATAAGATACTAATAATAAACAGCTTTATACCAAAGAGGAGAGATAGAATGGATGTAACAAAATACTCAAGAAGCATACAGGAAAGCGCCCTCTTTAGTGAAGATAGAGAACTAATCGAGATCGTTGAAGATAGAAACATAATACTTCCAAGAGCGATAAACTTTGTAGCAGCATTATACACTATGGGTATAGCACCAACATTACTAGGCTTAGGTAGAGGACTTAGAAGAGTAGAGAAAGAACTTGGAGGTGAAGCATTAGAATTAGTCATAAAAGAACTATCACCAATAATATACAAGGACCTCGAGTTCGATCTAGCACTTCTAGAACCATCACTAGCTAGAAAATACATGGATAGTAGAGCCTTCAAACTATACATGGATGATATAGAAGAGATAAGAAACATGTTCAATATCGAGCCATTAAGAGAAGAGTGGGTTGAAAAACATAGAGAACTAATAATGTTATTCTACAAGAACTTTGGAAAAGCTGAGAGCGTAAAATATCTAATAGAGGCGGGAATCGTAAGAGGAAGCTTAGGTTAAGAAGATACGTAACCCATCTTTAGTAAGCTTAAATATTCTACATACACCAAACATAGACCTAACACGCTCATATACTTCATCAAGAAAATCTCTCTCAGGAACTATTACTAGAACTCTCTTCTTAACATAATAACCTATGAGAAATCTCTTAAGAATTTTTAATTTATCTTCAATAGAATTATTCAAAAATCCTACAAGTTTTGAAAAATTATATGAACATTCTAGAAAATTCTCTAAAGACGGATCTTCAAGAACCTTATGAATATAAGTATCTGAGTATCTAACTATCTTATCATATTTCTCTCTTAACATTATATCTGTTGTTAAATTTATCTCAAGTTCACTTGTTAGAATTGTATAATCATTTCTATAACATATCTTTATAATTTTTCCATCATGCTTAGGCGCTCCTGGACTTATCCTTATCTCTAGTTCTCCACCATACACTTCTGCAATAACATCTCCTAACCCGAGAAGAGACTTCACTTCTGCTAGATGTGCTTTTTCGATTGCTTTATCTATGTTCAAGCATTTGTGAAGAGCTATGCTATATGTTATACATAGTGCAGCACTTAAGCCATATCCTGAGCCTAGAGGTGCATTACATTCACAGTTAATTATGAATGAGGAGTTGTTGTCTATAAGTTTGTTTAAGATTTCAATATTTTTTAGATTTATTTTCTTACCATTTAGCTCTACTATTCTGATAGGATTCTTATCGTGTTTTGATTCTATGAATTTTATTTCTGCTTTGAGTCCTGGTTCTATCACTATTCCTGCTCCTATAGATCCTGATTCATATTCATCTCTTCTCCAACATATCTTCCATATTCCTGTTATATGTAATGGTAAGATTATTAAACATCTCTGTATCTGATCAGTGCCCGGGGGAACCTTCCTCATTACTCGGTTCTGGGATCCTTCATCATTAGAAATATTTCTACTCTGAAGTGCTTCTTTACTACAAGATTTATTAACTAGCTAATTAAGTAGTTATCTACGAGAGGAGAGATGTCTGTAGACGTATTTCCTCGTAGATCGGAGGGTATATCTAACCAACTTGAGGAGATATCTCGAGAATTCGTAGCACGGTGTGGAAACGAGATTGAGGGTCTAGTCATAACTAGAGCTGATGGTCTAGTAATATATGCATATAAGGTAAGGGAGCAGAGGATGGATGAGAGAGCTATATCTGCTATGGTTACTGCAGCTGTTGGTTCATCTAGGAGAATATTTAGACAGTTAAAGAATGGTAATGTGAGTCTAATACTCATAGAAGGTGACTCAGGTAAGCTAATAATAAGACCAATAAGCATAGATGGCAGAGAGATCTTCATAGGAGTACTAACGCCTAGCGAGGCTAATCTTGGCCTGATATTCCTTGAGTTAGATAGGTATGCTTCAAGAGTCAGAGAGATTCTAAGGTGATCGTATGGCAACTAAGCTACAGCTTCCAGTTCAGGACATAAAGGATCTAGCAATAACTAGCCTGCTCGTAGCATCTCACATAGCTATGGGAGGAGAAACAACATCATCAATAATAGAGCTTGCTGCTGATCTTGCAGCTAGGTTTGCCGTAGAGAGCGGGATCATAGAGGATACTAAAGATCCTAAGAGACTTGTAGAGAGTGTTGTTAGAGCATTAACACAGAGCAAGATAAAGACCATGGACGCGATTGATCTATCATATAACGGTAAGGAGCTTCTAGTAAAGGTTCAGAACTGCGTATTTAAGGGATTATGTAACTGTGTAATGATGAGATGGGACGTTTATGAGCAGATGTTTGGTAAGAGACCTTGTCCTGTAGCATCCTTTCTAAAGTACTTGTTCGAGCATCAGCTAGATAAGAAGATGGATATAGCTAGCGTAGAGTGTAAGGATGGTACAGGAACTTTAAGATTAGTAGAGATCTAATGATCGTAAGATCCTAATGGAAGGCTCATGGAGAACTCTCTCAATTTCTTTATACTCATCTAACAGCTTCATCATTATTCTAGGAATATTCTCTAATATATCTGTAGGAAGCACATGATAACCTAGCTCTCTAGCTGTAACATCACCAGCTAAGCCAACAATGAACGCTCCTATACAGGCAGCATGAAAAACATCTTCACACTTCGTACATAGGGCTGCTACAGCTCCCGATAAGATATCACCTGTTCCACCAACAGTCATAGATGGGTTACCTGTCATATTTATCTTCCACCTCTCACCATCAGTGATTACATCTATGTTACCCTTTAACAATATTGTACCACCATCACACCTCTCTCTAACCTGTCTCGCAATCTCTTCACCTCTCCTCCATGGATTACCTATATTTGGTGGATTATCTCCTATGAGTAGCGAGTACTCTCGTAAGTGTGGTGTAACTATGACGTTCTTCTTAACATATCTAGCTAGCTCATGTCTTGCTAGTGCCTTTATGCCATCTGCATCAACTATGATCTTCTTACCTGACTCGACAAGTCTCTTAAATAGTTCAGCTACAAAGTTCATTGTCTGATCTCTAGTGCTTATTCCTGGGCCGATAAGTACCACTTCTGCTCTAGTACAGTACTGATATACTAGGTCAACATGTTCTTCAGTGAAGTACTTACCTTCGACTGGTATAACTATGAGGTTAGGTGTCTGAGATCTTATGTCGTGTGCTGCTGTTCTAGGTGCTATCACGGTTACTATATCTACTCCAAGTCTGAAAGCTGTTAATGCTGCTAATGCAGGTGCTCCAGCGAACTCATCTGATCCTCCGACTATTATTATTCTTCCATGCTCACCTTTCCTACTTTCTCTTCTTCTCTGCCATTTTAAGTATATTAGGTCTCCTGGACCTACAACATGTTCTGCTTCTCTAGGTATACCTATGTCTACTATTATCAGCTTTCCAACATATTTTTCTGCATCTCTGTTTAATAGTCCTATCTTTGGTCTATGCATGGTTATAGTTACATCTCCTCTAACTGCTACGTCTCTCACAGTTCCTGTATCTGGATCTAGGCCGCTTGGTACATCTACGCATATTTTTAATGCTTTTGACATATTTATGAGACGTATAGCATTATATTGTAGATCTCTGAGCGCTCCTCTTATACCTGTCCCAAGTATAGCATCAACTATTATGTCAGGCCAGGTCACTATTATGTCCATTATTGAGTATAGCTCGAATGGGGTCGTGATCTCGTATGTCTCTACTCCAATGAGCTTAGCTATCTTGAAGTTCTCTCTCGCTATCTCTGATCTAGAGTCCTCTATTCTTCCAAGTATTATGAGCTTAACTTCTCTATCATGTTCATGTAAGTATCTTGCTGCTACTGCTCCATCACCACCATTATCTCCTAAGCCACATATTACGGTTATTCTTCTCTTGTCTGGATAGTTCTCTATTATGTACTTTGCTACTTCTCTTCCAGCGTTCTCCATCAGTATTCTCCTAGGTATGCCTAGATACTCGCAGTTTCTATCTATCATGTACATCTCTGTGGTTGTGAGTGGTCTCACTATGAGTGTATAAGCGTAACGCATTTATTTAAGCTAGATCTTTAGTAGATGAGTGATCTGGTTTCTCATCTATGCTGTACTATGTGTAGCAATTCTAGTCATAGTACTCATGCTAGGTCTAGTGATAAGTAGGAGGTATGGTGGTCCTAGACAGATAAAGTCGATGAGGTTTGAGGCAGGTAACCCACCTATGGATAAGGTGAGGAAGAAGCTGATAATGCAGTACTTTGGTTACGTGTTCATGGCCGTGTGTCTGGAATGTGTAACATTGTACTTTCTTGTTTTATCAGCTTGTAGAGGAGTACTACAGCTAGTCTCAGTTCTAGCTCCCTGTCTACTGCTTCTGGCACTAGCCATAGTGCTAGGTTTAAGATATGTCACTAGACTTGAGGAGTGGTTATGAAGATCGTAGATAAAGTTCTGAGATGGGCTATAGGATACTCTCTCTGGCCAGTTCACCTAGTAACAGCGTGTTGTGGTGTAGAGTTTGCTCACGTTTTTGCTCCTGGATTTGATGCTGAGAGGCATGGTGTCTTACCTATGCCAGCTCTCAGACAGTGTAATATAATGATTATTGAAGGTACTATAAGTTTAAAGATGGCTAAACATGTGAGACTAGTATATGATCAGATGCCTGAGCCTAAATATGTCATAGCTATGGGATCCTGTGCATCAAATTACGGAGTCTTCTCAGGTAGCTATCACATAGTTAGAGCGTGTGATGTTGTACCAGTAGACATATATGTGCCAGGATGCCCACCTCTCCCAGAGGCTGTCTTGAGAGCAATAGTTGAGCTTCAGAAGAAGGTGATAGAGAAGTCTAGGAAGAATGATAGTGAGAATGTAAGGAGCAGATGGCTCAAGCTAGGTCTCTTCACTATCGAGAAAGTTGAGAAGATATCTGAGAATGAGAGATTAATAAGCCTCATAATAGGTCCTCAACATCCAGGAAGTGGTCATTTCAGGTTCGTGATCTTCCTAGAAGGTGATGTAGTGAAAGATGTTGAGCCAGATCCAGGATATGTTCATAGAGGAGTAGAGAAGCTTGTAGAGCAGAGACATTATTTATCGGTAATTCCAATGTTAGAGAGAGTATCACTTACAGATCCTATAAACATAGTTATGCCATATGTTCACGCTATAGAGAAGCTTCTAAACATTAATGTTCCTGAAAAAGCTAGAGCTATCAGAACTCTTCTAGCAGAATTATCGAGAATAAGTACACACTTATACGATCTTGGGATCTTATCAATAATGCTTGGACATAGTACAGGATACATGTGGTGTTTTGAAGCTAGAGAAGGAATATGTGAAATATTTAGTAGATATTCAGGTTCTAGACATGCACCAACATGTATAATACCTGGAGGAGTAAGATATGATATCACTAACAATATCATTAAAATGATAGAAAATTATTTAAACATGTTAGAGAGATGGTTGAAAGCGTTTAAGAACATCTTTATAAATAATGCAGCAGTTAAAGCAAGATTGAGAGAAGTTGGAGTTCTCTCACGTGAAGATGCGATAAAGCTAAATCTTGTTGGTCCAAATCTGAGAGCTTCAGGAGTTGAATATGATGCTAGAAAGGAGATAGGATACGAGTATTATAGTAATGTTGAGTTTGAAGTACCTGTACTTGATTCTGGTGATGCTTATGCGAGAATGATGTTGAGAGTTCTTGAGATAGAGCAGAGTATGAGAATTATAAGACAAGTCATTAAGAACATTCCTGAAGGATCGGTAATATCTAGCGATCTCTTAGATATCTCTAAAGAACTTGGAATAGAGGTTGAAAGACCTAGTAACATAGTTAGAATATTAGCTAGAACAGTTCTACCTAAAGGAGAAGCTGAATCCTACGTTGAAGCTGCTAGAGGATTAACATATGTGTACGTATTAAGTAGAGGAGACTCAGAGAACTTGTATAAAGCTAGGATAGTTACACCATCATACTACAATCTTCTCGGGATGATGAGAGCGATGATAGGGTATAGACTTGCAGATGTACCTGCAATATATGGTAGTTTTGGACATTTTCCACCTGAGTGCGATAGATAAATAAGTCTTCTCTTAACGTTTAGTGATGAGTTATCTGATACTACTCATCATATCTATACTCTGTATAGCATCTTCATACGGCATAATAAAGGTCAGAGATAACGTCATAGCAGCACTACTCCTACTCTGCTCAGCGTTATGTGTAGGAGCTTTAGCATACTTATCTATGAATATTCTACTCACAATACTGGTACTTATAGTATATGTTGGAGTAGTAATAACCTTCATTGTAGTTGTAGCATCAGCTCTAGAGTCTATTGAACCAATGCTTGATCTAAAACGTGCTATAGCTACGATAGTTCTAGGACTTGCTCTAGGACTGATGTTGGGAACATTTATTAAGTATCCAAGTGTTAAGTATAGCAGTTCATCTTACTCATTATCTAGCATCATAACAGCAATGTTAAATAATGTAGAATTTAGAACTATCACGATACTCATAATAGTACTCACGGTAGTAATGTTTTTAATAGTAATACAACTGTGCCGAAGAGGGATCACGAAGTGAACAT
>JAADDN010000156.1 GCA_013153895.1 Thermoproteota archaeon
GGAAGAAGGAGTAAAGCTAATCAATAATATTTTCATGCTATCAACCATTATATGCGGACGTGAACAACTGGTTACCCTCATTAACAAACCTAGATATTCAATTAAGACTGAAGATATAGTTAAGCAATTTGATTTAGAAAAGGAGAGCATAAAGAAATATAAAACAATAAATATGGACATATTTCATACAATATACCACTTCGAGACAGTTATTCCTGCACGATACTTTAGCCTCATAAGAAATAGTATCTTATGGAACGATTACTCTCTTCTTGACCAGCATTTACTTCTTATGAAAAAAGAAGATATAAACAAAACAGAAGAATTCTTCAAAATCAAACCGTGGATACTACGTGAAGCTACAATACTTGACTACTTACGTACTCTATCTAACTTGTATCCAGAAGTAGGAAAGGAGCTAAGAGAATTCGTAACAGGTATAGCAAAGCTAATACTAGAAAACCAAGAGCTGGACGAAGCTAGAAGGAGATATCAGCTAGAAAGATTTCTAACTGAGTCCTTATCAATAATAGGAACAATACTGAACATCATAGATAATAAGAGTGTGTTTGCTCCATTATTTTATGAAATGAAAGATGGTATTGAACCGCAAATCATGGCACTATATAGAGGTGAAAACAGAGCAACCAGTTTTATAATTTCAATGAAGCCAGGAAGAGAAAAATTAATCATAACTGGAAGAATAAGAGACGATGACCCGCTCGTAACAGCATTGCTCTTACATAAGTTATTTAACGAGTTCCCGTTATTACATAGATTATCTACCACGAACTGCGACCGTATAGCATACTATGCTGCCACTACAAAACTATTCTCAAAAGAAATAATTAAGAAGCTCGAAGAAATAGGAATAAAGGCAGTTCCATTCACCAGTCTGAGAAAACCAGAAGAACTACTAATAAATAGAAACATGCTTTTAATAGGACTTGCTATCAGTAAGAAACTCGGACGTATACTCAGCAGAAGAAACCTGTCAAAATACGAGCTCTTTTTTGAAGAAATAGCGAGTTTGCCTAGTAGAGATATCTACGTATATCGAGTAAAGGGGGAAGAAACCATTTACAATTATGTCATGAAATACCGGTACATGCTGATTCCAGTAAATATCTGGGAAACCAATAGTAATGACGAAGCCCTAGAAGCAGTTGCTAACCTCTTATCCATACTATCTACTGATGCAATCAGTAGTATTAGCGTCTTTTTTAAAGGAAAACATAGTACTAGGCCCTCTGTAGTTAAATCATTGATGTACATTAATAATGTTATTAGGCATGCTGGAGTATACTGCTATTTTAAGAGTGCTCCAAGATATGAGAAGGACAAGTACAAGAGTAAGTTAATTAAGAAAAACAGGTTTTATTTCGTTATTGTTGATACCGATAAAGGAAGGGATATTATTTATCTTAATACGATATTCTCTAAGCCCGAAACTATCGAGAAAGTAGCTGTAATTGCTACGCATAGCCAAAGAGGAGTAAAATACAAGCTATATGTTGTAACACGTAGCCCTCGATTAGTGTTAGTGGTAAAAATAGGTGGTATATAGTTTTTATATTTCCAGAGCAGAATGTATCACGGGGAGGAATATGAAGGTTATATTTAAGCTTATCAAAGCATATGTTTATTGGAATGAGAAGTTCGCAATAGCTTACTTCAAGTATCTAAAACACTATGTCAAGAAATCCTGTATATCAAGGTGATAATATGCTGGACATAAAAAAGGTCGAAGAGCTACTATCTAGGGAGGACTACATAAGGCCGTTCGGGGAGTACGTAGCATACATACTCTCTGATACAATTGCAGAAATAATAAATCAGTACTATATTGATGAGATAAAGGAGCTTGGCCCATTATTTGATTTAATAGAGTTACATGAATTTATAGCGAGAAAAATACTGTTATCAATAATAAGAGAAAAAGGAGATGTTAGTGTTGACAGCTTTATAGAAAGACTGAGAGAGATACGTGATGACCCTAAAGGCAGAGCCGTGCTAAGCTATCTTATTTCTCAGTACATTCATAGGCTTGATAATACTAGTGAGAAATACTATTAGCGGATTTCTCATGTAGCTTTTTTATTTCTTCACGAACGATTCTCTCTACATTTCTAATTATAGGTGTTATAACAAGCACCTCTTCCCTACTAAGATTACTACGAGCATACTTCTCCACAATACCAAGATGCTTGATAATCCTGCTAAGCATCTCTCCATATATGGGTGAATACTTCTTAAGGTCTTGCAATGCTTTCTTAAACCTATCTTCATTGATGAACTTGAGAGCGATAGCTACATCATAACTGTCAGCATCCGCTCTAAAGCTCCTCCTAGTCAGCTTAGCGATAACAGTATGCTCTAGCGTAAGCCTTCCCTTCCTAAGCAGGGGAGCAATATTCCAGACCATTCTTCTGTTCTCTTTAAAGCCGTCTACAAGCATGTCAACCTTCACGTTCTCTACTGGATGCCTATACTCAAAATCGGTATGCACACCACCCTTCTTCTCCGGTATCAACCCCAGTAACTGCATCACGTAGTCTAACTGTCTAGCATTCTCACGAGCCACAACAACATCAATATCATGAGTAACACGATGATGACCTGGCACACTCAAGTGTATCTTACATGCTCCAATAAGGTCGGCGTGCAGACGCATCTGCTCGATAGCCTCGTCAATCTTCGACGCTAACACATATACAAAGTCCTCGTTCCTACCCTCATTCATCACAAGCTTTACAGCTTCATTAGGAGTAAGAGCTTTCAGAACTCTATAGTACGTCTTTATTCCTTTACGTACAGGTTCAACGTACCCGTTATCAACAAGAATTCTAACGTATCTCCTAACAGTCCTCACGTTAGTATTAAGAATCTTTGCTACCACTTCAGTCGTTGCTCTACCAGATAACGCACTAATCACCGAGTATGTGCGAAACAACAGCTCTGGATTCTTACGCCTAGGCAAATTACTTCACCTCAACAATAGAATAGTGTCCCGTCTTTAAAAAATATTTTGTCCCCTAATTTATAAGCTTAGGACATAATCCTAGACCGATACACATGATAATAAAGAATTCCTCGGAACCAGAACGCTATTACTTATAATTTTCAATACTTCTAGTCTCAAACTATTACGAATAAACTCCTCAGGAACAAGCACGTGCACTCCGAGAAACTCTCTATCGTCATGGCTGAAAACCAGACAGCCGTCCTCACGCAAGAATATCCTATTCAATAAACCACACACCTGCGTACAAGTCTCACCGATATCAATCCGTATATGACTATATTTCTGGCCAAACTCACGCCAGTATACGTTATAGTCGTAACCCTTAACATTGACGATATTCTTTGGGAAAATCTTGCGTGGATAACCGTGACACTCAGAACTAGTAGGAGACTTACATATCACACGCATCTTGCTGAGAAATCCACGGGTGAAATACCTATCCATAATGTCAAAATAGTATTTCTGAACACAGCCATAAAGACGAATCATGCAAGGAAGCATGTTTTCACCCGTAATAATGATGAATTTACTGGTTTGTTTTTAAGAACAATTCCTACGAGGAGTAAAAGGATATACTTAAGAGGTGAGGGTTAAAATTATAGGTAGCTACTGCCTATTATTTTAATAGGGGGCATGGTATGAGGATTAGTAATTTGCGGAGAGCAGTATCATTAGAGTTTGCAAAAGCGTATAGGTTTGGATTACCAGTTTATATAACGAGAGTTATCAGGGTATTCAACCTGAACTCTAGTCTAGTATACAAGTATGTACGTGAACTGGAAGCAGATGGTATAGTAGAGAAGCTGAAGCCCGGAGCATATATAGTTAAAGATACGGACAAAGCACGTGCTTGGGTCTCCTTTGTTTCTTATTTTGACAGAGCTATTCCTTATCGTGAGTTGCAGGGAATACCTGTTACTTACTATTATGTGGCAGAGCCTCCGAGTATTGAATGGCTTGGATTTCCAGCTAGAACTCTTGTTATCATTGATAGAACTCTTAGAGGAAAGACAGGTTTTCCAAGGAATAGATATAACGTGGTATATGTCAAGATGCGTGGAAGGAAATGGAGATATGACTGGGATAGAGGAGTTCCTATTGCAGAGCTGGAACAAGCTGTGGCTGATGTACTTAGCTACGATGCGGACTATCCTATAGAGCAGTATATTGTTGAAAACTTAGATAAAATAGATATTGATAGGGTAATAGCTAGGACTAATAGTAGAGGGATGAAGAGACTATGCACGTTTCTGTCATTTCTTAAGCTATCAACTGGTATAAAGATAAAAACACGGGTTAACTATGTTGCGTTAGCTGATAGAAAAACGCTCGAAAAAAGACTAGGCGAATATGTTCAATTATTATTTGCTAACGGAGTAGATGTAAATAGAGGGATATAGGTATGAGCAATACGATATCATCGAAGAAGAAATACTCTTTGGGTACTCTTAGTGAACTAAGGTGTTCGTTGAGAAAGTTTGTGCCAACGTATAATCAGCTAAACCGTATGCTCGAAAACATTCCATATTCAGACATGTTAACAGAGGTAGAGAAGCTATCCGTATTAAGAGGACTAGAACGTGTATGGCATATAATGAGAATACTAAGACTACTCTCTACGTATTTCAGCAATAAAATAATCTTCGGCGGAGGTGCGATACTTAACTATATCTACATGATTAATAATGGTGAAGTGCCAAGACTTACATTCGACCTCGACGCATCATGGTATAGAGCAGTCAGAAGTAAGCGTGTAATACTAAAAGAAATGGTAGAATTCAATAAATGGCTTGCAGAGCAAGGGGAGCTTCTCTTATTTCCTGTTACAAGTGATGGAAGAAGAACGCCGTTGTATCATGTAGAATATGATGTTGATAAGGATTTCTTCCCATATCTCTTATCCTTAAGAGTACCGGTTATAACGAGATACGATGGCGAAGTA
>JAADDN010000193.1 GCA_013153895.1 Thermoproteota archaeon
CCTTCTCAAGTACCTTATGATCAACATTTATCTTTGATAACTTTAGAGCTAGATCTCTACTCATGAGCCAGGGATGATAATATCTTCCCTGCTCATTACCTAAGAACTCTAGTATTGATCTAGTACCTGTAGCATACCTCTTCAATGCTGCCTTAACCTCTGCTAGATCCCTAACTATCTTATTAATATCTTGTTGAACAATGTCTAGTATAGTCTTCTGAGCATTCTCACTACGACTGCTCACGAGATTGAGCGCATAATCATGTTTTATACCACAGATTCCACTATGTGGATCTCTGATAAATGTAGTATTCATCGACCAATGATATCTTCTTGCAAGCTTGATGTTCGGATTCATTCCTTGCTGAATTATGACCCAGGACCCATCTTCTCCAACTAGCATCGAGTGATGATATAGCTGATAACCATCTTGAAGAGCTACATTATCTACCTTAGCTACAAGTCTAGAAATAGTCTTAAGCTGTTCTCTATCAACATCAAAGTTTCTTGGTAATGAGTCTATCTCTTCAGGAACTTTAAGAGCAAGCTTACCTTTACCACCTAACACGCGTATAGGAAGATCGGTACTGTTCAATGCTTCTCTAAGTACTGCACATGTGACTGTAGTGCTTCCTGAGCTATCCCAGTCCATTCCTATTATATTGTTAAATGCTTGAAAGAATATTGGATTACTAAACCTCATCAATGTTTCTCTAACACCAAACTCCTCTATCATTATCCTAATAATGAGGTAAGAGAGCTTCTTCATACGTTCAAATAACCATCTAGGTACATAACCATCATGAAGTGGTAAGTCAGCAATACCTGTTAAGCCCATCAGCTCCTATAAGTAACATGACTCTAACATTATTAACGTTTCTATGAAGACAGTATACATGTACGATACGTCTACAGACTAGGCTTAAGAGTCTCAGAGGATCTTAATATAACATGGTTAACATATACATGGGACGTGACTCATGTTATGCACGTTATGAGAAGATGTACGTATCTTCAGGACCTATGGATCTCAAGAGAGCTGCTGCTCACCTATACCTACATTTGAGAGATCTTGAGAGAGGTTGGACATATGATCATGAGTGTCGTAGGATTCGCATGGATGAGGAGTTATTTAAAGCACGTAGCAGATATCTAGTGAAGATCTGTTATGAACAGGTTAAAGATGAGAGAGAGTGTGAGAAGGTTAGAGAGCTTGTTGAGTATGTTATAGCAAAGAAGAGACTCCCACCTTGGGCTCAGGAGCTTGCTGAGTCAGCTATAGTTAAGGTCTCAACTATCGAGGACTTCTTCAAGTAGTTACCTATCTCTCTTACCTTCTATGAACTCCTCAACCCATCTTCTAGCTACTTCAGGTGGTGCATGTATTGGTGGGTTCTTGAACGCCCATGCACATAAGCTATATACTGGTCCACCTACACCTCTATCTAATGCTAGCTTCATTATCCTGATAACGTCTACCATTATTCCAGCATTGTTCCATGGATCGTAGACTTCTAAGTCGACTCTTATCCTGATAGGTACTCCAGCTAGTCCGCAAGCCTCTATCAACATGTGAGCTATCTTCTTGCTCTCTAGGAATGGTATGTATGCTACAGGTGCTATATATGCTGGAAACTCTTGACCCTCAGCCATCTTCAAGACAGCCTCTGTCTTAGTCTTCTCCTTCTGTTCTCTCCTATACATCAGGTTGAGGAAGTCAGGTGTTCCTCCAATATTTATCTGATACGTGTGCTTTATCTTGACTCCTCTAATATGGAGAAGATGAATTATCGACTTATGAAGTACTGTTGCACCAACCTGATTCTGAATATCATCACCAGCGAGAGGTAGTTTTCTCTCTTCAAACTTCTTAGGAATCTCTGGATGATTAGCTATCATTGCAGGCATAGCATTAACAAATGCACAGCCAGCACGTAAGCATGCTTCTGCATATGCTTCAGATGCCTTCTGAGCTCCTGTAGGTAAGTAGCTTATCACTACGTGAGCATTAGATGCTTGAAGCTCCTTAACAACATCCTCTAGAGTCGTCTCGGTCACTGGTATGAACGTGTTCTTAAGCTGTTCAGCAACACCATCAAGAAGTACTCCAGGCTTCACCTTAACTCCAAGTGGTGCAACATCAGTTACCTTGAGAGCATTGTTTGGTGGTGCAAATATTGCTTCTGCAAGATCTTTACCAATCTTCCTCTGATCAACGTCGAATGCTGCTACGAACTTTATATCCTTTATAGTGTATGGTCCAACCTTCTCGAACACTACTCCTGTAGGTCTCTCATCTTTAGCTACTGCCTGATAGTAGTATACTCCCTGTACTAGTGCGCTAGCGCAGTTTCCTACACCTACTATGGCTACGTTTATGCTCGTCTTCACGAGTGTTACATTCTCATGACACTTTTTTAAAATGTATCTCCTCTCAAACATCAGGAGAAGTGTGAGATGGATAGTACTTGAGGGACCTGACTGTGTTGGGAAGAGCACAATAATACGAGAACTATCAAAAATACTTCAAGAACAGGGATATAAAGTATACATCACATCAGAACCATCAGACTCACCTATAGGCAAGATCATAAGAGGATGGCTGTTAAGAGAAAAGGTAGACCCACCACACATATATGCACTACTCTTCACATCTGACAGATACTATCACTATCATAATATTGTGAAGAAGATGCTCGAGAATGGGTACATAGTTCTACAAGAACGGTACAAACTATCCACATTAGTCTATCAGTCTCAGATGGGAGTAGATGAGAAGTGGATAGAGGAGTTAAATAAGTATGTTCCAGATCCTGACATCATGATAGTGTTAGATGCTGATATTCAGGTTCTCAAGACTAGGCTAGAATCTAGAACACGTAGAGAACTATTTGAGAGTGATATCTCAATGTTATGTAAGATACGTCAGAAGTATCTAGAGGTTGCTCGAAGAATGAGATTACCGATCGTTAATGCTGCTAGAGATCTAAGTGACGTCGTTAGAGATGTCTACGAGATAGTGAGCAAGCTTCTCTAGACTATGTCCTTTATCTGCTCTAAAATGCTTATTACTTGCCAGAATATTACTCTACTGAACAGGGGCATGTTAGGATCCATGAGTACGTCATCTAGTATGCTGATCACCATTGATGCTTTAACTCCAGGACTTAGAGATGGGTTCATTAGTACTCTTATAGCTTCACTAGCTGCTCTTCGTATGTTTCTTGGCACGCCCATGTCCTGTACTACTCTGGTTAGATAGTAGAGGGCTTGTTTCAATCTCTCCTCAATCTCTGCCTTACTTACGCTTCCTCTTGAGGTATCGCTACTCGACATCTAAGTTAGGACTATCATGTCGGTCTTATAAAGCCTAATCTGTCGTCTAGTTAACAATGCTCATTAATGTATTAGTAGAATAAGATTAATATGTTTCTCGCACAAGTATATCTTGCAACATGCCTGATCTAGAACTATGGCTCTTAGATATTACATATGCTATAGGTAAGAAAGGGCTCGAGCTCAGGATATATGGAATAGATAGAGATGGTAACAGGACTCTCCTCATAGATAGAGGATTTCGACCATACTTTTATGCACTACTGAAGAAAGATCAAGACCCAGCTACAGCAGAGGAGAAGATAAGAAAGAGACTTGAGGCTAAGGGAATAATAGGAACTGAAAGACTTGTCAAGAAGCTCTTCGGAAAGGAGAGAAACGTTGTGAAGATAATAGCGAAGATTCCTGAAAAGGTTAGAGAATTGAGAGAGATAGTTAAGGAGATGCCTGAGGTAGAGGATGTTGTTGAGGCAGATATAAGATTCTACATGAGATACCTCATAGATCATGACCTAAGACCAAGCTCATGGATAAGAGTTGATGATGTTGAGGAGATAGACAAGAAAGAGTATCCTGACCAGAAGGTTGATAGGATAGTTCTAGCAAAGACTAGACCATACACTCTACATGATAGGACAGACATACCTAAGACTAGGACAGTAGCATTCGACATTGAGGTATATAATCCAAGAGGAACACCACATCCTGAACGTGATCCTGTTATAATAATATCTCTATACAATGATGAGGGAAAGCTAACACAATTCATAGCTGATGATGATAAGAATGATAGGAAGATAATTAAAGAGTTCGTGAACTATATACAGGAATATGATCCAGACATCATACTTGGATATAACTCAAACAACTTCGACTGGCCATACCTAGTGAAGAGATCTGAGAGAATAGGAGTTAAGTTAGCCGTAACGAGGACAGGTGGAAAACCTGAACAAAGCGTTTATGGTCACTGGTCTGTGATTGGTAGAGCAAATGTAGATCTCTATAACATAATCGAGGAGATACCTGACATAAAGATCAAGAGTCTAGACTACGTAGCAGACTACTTTGGTATTCTTCCAAGAGATAAGAGAATCCTCATACCTGGTCACAGAATATATGAGTACTGGGATGATAAGAGCAAGAGAGAACTATTGATAAAGTATGCTGAACAGGACGTATATAGTACATATAAGCTAGGTGAGAAGTTCGTACCATTCCTAATACAGCTATCATACATATCAGGTCTACCTCTAGATCAGGTTGGTGCAGCATCAGTAGGAATGCGTGTTGAGTGGATGATAATGTTCAGAGCATTTAAGCTAAATGAGCTTGCACCTAACAGAGTAGAAAGACCGTACGAGAGCTATAAGGGAGCTATAGTACTAGAACCTAAGCCAGGTCTACACACTAACGTTGCTGTACTAGACTTCACAAGCATGTACCCAAACATAATGGTTAAGTACAATGTCTCACCTGACACATATATAGATCCTTCAGAATGGGATAAGTATCCAGAATATTATGAAGCTCCTGAAGTAAAACATAGATTTAGAAAGGAACCTCCAGGACTATACAAGCACATACTTGTGGAACTAATGAGCAAGAGGAAAGAGGTACGTGAACAGATGAAGAAGATTCCTAAAGATAGTCCAGACTACATCATACTTGATGAGAGACAGAAAGCTCTCAAGATAATGGCTAACGCAATGTACGGATACTGTGGATGGGTTGGAGCAAGATGGTATAAGAGAGAGGTAGCTGAAGCAGTTACAGCATGGGCTAGACATATAATGAAGACAGTCCTAAACTATGCAAAGAAGATTGGACTAGAAGTAATATATGGAGATACTGACAGCCTCTTCGTACGTTATGATCCTGAGAAAATAAACAAGTTAATAGAATTTGTAGAGAAGGAGCTAGGATTTGAAATCAAGCTAGAGAAAGTTTATAAGAAGATAATATTCACAGAAGCAAAGAAGAGATACGTAGGATTAACAGAAGATGATAGGATAGATATAGTAGGCTTCGAGGCTGTGAGAGCTGACTGGGCTGAGATAGCTAAAGAGA
Source organism: Thermoproteota archaeon (assembly GCA_013153895.1). Taxonomy (GTDB): domain Archaea; phylum Thermoproteota; class Thermoprotei; order Thermoproteales; family Thermocladiaceae; genus JAADER01. The sequence continues at coordinate 5,404 of JAADDN010000193.1, forward strand.
CTCAGGAGAAGGTTGCAGAGATAATTCTCAAGACAGGTAACATAGATGAAGCTATACGATACGTTCACTCAGTAATAAAGAAGTTGAAGAATTACGAGTTCGATATAGATGATGTAATAATATGGAAGACCTTAGACAAGAACTTGAATGAGTATAAGACGATAACACCTCACGTATACGCTGCTAAGAAGCTTGTTGAAGCAGGTTTCAAAGTATCTAAGGGAGACACTATTGGGTACGTTATTGTTAAGACAGGTGGTGGAAAGATTGCATATAGAGCAAAACCGTACATACTTGTTAAAGATATAAGAGAGATAGATGTTGATTACTACATTGAGCATCAGGTTATACCTGCAGCAATGAGAATACTACAAGTGTTTGGTGTGAGAGAAGATGCTTTACTTAGTGGAAAGAGAGCTAAATCAATAACAGAGTTCTTCAGCTAGCAGCAACTTCCTGCTGTTTAACTATCTCATCAATCGTAACTATCTTCATGTTCTCAGGCATCTTAGCTATACCACCGATCCTTGAAGCAATTATCAGCTTCACGCCTTTTCCAGCTGCTGTGTCTACTAGTCTCTGAGTGCATACACCATCCATCACGATCGCCTTAACATTATCAAGCTGCTGTAACGTGTCTATGAGATCCTTAACAGGTACTCTCTTTATCTCATTCCAAGACTCATCATATAGTACTGCCTCTAACGTTCCTGTAAGCTTCTTAACCTCCTCCAAAACATGTGGTGGAACCTCTATTCTCTCGATAGTCTCTTCTGGAGCTTCAGCTTTAGCTTCCTGTGGTGGAGCTTGTACAGGTACGGGCTGTGCTTGAGCTGGCTTCTGCTCTACCTCTACCTGTACAGGCTTAGCTTCGACCTTTCTCTCAACCTCTACCTGAGGCTTCTCTACAGGTCTCGGTCTTATCTCCTCCTTAATCTGTGCTAGATACTCCTCTACAGGTATCTTATTTCTAAGACACTTAGCTATCTCCTTAGCAGTAAGCTCTTCAACCTCCTTACCTGGTGGTGCACGTGCTATATAGTCGATGTCTGCTACCTTAATTAGCTCTCTAAGAAGCATCTCTCCACCTCTATCACCATCAACGAATGCTATAGTAGTCTTCTTACGAGATAACTCTATTATTGTCTTAGGTATTCCTCCACTAGCTCCTTCTACAGCTATAACGTTCCTGTAACCATGTCTCAATAAGTTCAACACATCTGCACGACCTTCAACAATTATTATAGTGTCTGCACGATCAACATCTGGACCAGCTGGCAAGCCCTCTGGACCATATCTTATTAGTTCAGCCTCACTAACAGCCTCAATGAGCTTGTTAATCAGCTCCTTACTATCAGGAAGGACCTCATGCTGTATCTTCATTGCAAGCTCCTTAGCTCTCTCAAGTATACGCTTCCTCTTCTCCTCCCTAAGATCCTTTATCTCTACAATCCTCACCTTCGCAGCATAAGGTCCAACTCTATCCACTGTCTCAAGTGCAGCAGCTATGAGAGCTGTCTCATACCTGTTCAAGTTAGATGGAACATATATCTTACCTACAGTCTTGTCACCTCTCTTCTCTATCTCAACCTCAATCCTCCCAACTCTACCCATCATCTGAAGCTCTCTCAGATCTAGATCAGCTCCAAGCAGACCCTCCGTCTGACTAAATATTGCTCCTATTATATCTGGCTTATCGACAGATCCCTGAACCTCGAATGACGCTACGATCAGGTACTTAGCAGCTATAGTCAACGCTCCCATGACTACCTCCTGAGCGCTCTACGTGCTTCACCTAATCTTAAATGTTTCTTTACATTTAGAAGAATTCGTTAAATCATAGACTAGCTAATAAGCTTGTGAACATGTTAAATAAGGAGGATCTAGAAACATTAAGAAAAGTTGGAGATATAGTGCATAAGACTCTCAACAGAGCACTCAACATAGTACGACCAGGAATGAAAGTGTTAGACCTCTGCGAGGATCTAGAGAACTACATACGTGGTCAAGGAGCTAGACCAGCGTTTCCAGTAAACGTGAGCATAAATGACGTAGCAGCACACTACACAGCAAAGATAGATGATGATCTCACAATACCAGAGAAGAGTGTCGTGAAGATAGATGTTGGAGCACACATAGACGGGCTCATAGTTGATGCAGCAGTCACAGTAAGCTTCGACCCAATATATGAGAACCTACTTAAAGCAGCATTAGAAGCATTAAAAACAGTAAAACATGTACTAAAACATGGAGTACCTGTCAGAAAGATTGGAGCAGCAATAGAAAAAACTATTAAAGCACATGGATTCAAACCAATAGAGAACCTTACAGGACATCTAATAAAGCGATATGAGCTTCATGCAGGAAAATCAATACCAAACGTGGATAATGGAGATGAGAGACATGTTATCGAGGGAGAGATATATGCAATAGAGCCCTTCGCTACAAATGGTGCTGGAGTAGTAATAGATTATCCAGTGTTCACCATATATAGACTACAGATAACATCAGCAAAACAGTTGAAGAAAGTACAGAAAAAATATGGAAACATCATAAACGATATAATTGAGGTTAATGATCATCTACCATTCACTCCAAGATGGTTAAAAGATAAGTACACGAACATACTAGAACTAATTAATAAGCTCGTAGATGAGAACATATTATATGCATATCCAATGCTCGTAGAAGAAAAACATGGATATGTATCACAATTTGAAGATACATTCATTGTAAAGTCTGACGGTTGTGAAGAGCTTGCACACACGTTAGATCTATTCAAGTGATTCTATACAGATCTTAGAGTATGCCTCTCTAAGCCACTCATCACTTATTCCAAGATCACTCCTCTTATATAGACATAGTAGCTCTATACCCTCCTTCTCAAGATTCTCTCTACATCCTTCCTCTCTATCAACGACCACTATAGCCTTCCTGACACGACCACCTAGCTCTCTCACTATCTTAGCTACTTGTAGTATTGTTGATCCTGTAGTACATACATCATCTATAATTATTACATCACTACCTCTAACATTCTCAACAGGACCTACAAGCATTCCTCCTAAACCATGTTCTTTAGGTCTCTCTCTAAGTATGAGCATTGGTTTCCTAGTTAATAATGATAGTGCAACAATTAGTGGAACAGCTCCTAAAGCTTTACATGCAAGTATATCAAATTTCTCGTTTTTCAGATAAGTCTCATATATGAGTCTCGCTATCACATCAAGACACTCTGGATCTCCAAAAAGTATCTTACGAAGATCTATGTAGTATGGACTTACTTTACCGCTTGATAGTTTAAAACATCTTTTCTCCGCCTTAATTATGCAGGAAGATACGCATCTATATGCTATATCTCTCAGATTCATCTATATCACGTACTCTTTTGGTATATCTTCTTCACATGTTGTTTTAGCTGGATACCTGACCTTAAGTGCAGCTCTAAGTACGTAATCTAATGTCAATTCTAGAAGCTTAACTTTAACATCTTCAGGAACTTTCAAAGTCATCCATAGAGTATTAATGAACTTGGCTATCGATAGAGCAAACTCCTCACTTACAATATTTGTCCTCCTCTCCATGTTCTCTATGCTTCTCTTAAGATCATCTATCATCTTAACTATCTTGGCTAGATTATCTACCTCAGACATCGCATTGTCTCTATCACCTCTCTCTTAAATTCCTCCGTTGTTAATGGCTTAACGTTTCTATATCTCGCTAGGTCAGGAGTAACCTTTCCACTCCTTATAACTTCCTGTAGAGCTCTCTTTATCAGCTCTGAAGCTTCTAGCCACCCCATGTACTCTAACATTAGACAAGCTGAGAGTATTGTAGCAGTAGGGTTAGCTATCCCTCTACCAGCTATGTCAGGTGCAGTTCCATGAACAGGTTCGAATAGTGCTGCACTATCTCCAATATTTGCACTAGGTGCTACTGAGACACCACCAACTAATGCAGCTGCTGCATCACTTAGATAATCACCATTAACGTTTGGACACACGATCACACTATAGTTCTTAGGATTAAGTATCAGCTGTTGTAACATGTTGTCCATTATCCTATCATTAACAAGTATCTTACCTTCAGGAATAGATCCTCCATAGACCTCTCTCAGCTCATCCTCAGTAATCACGTGATCCCTAAACTCCGATAAAGCGACCTCGTAAAACCAGTTTCTGAAAGCTCCTTCAGTAAACTTCATAATGTTACCCTTATGAACAACAGTAACAACCTTTCTACCTGTCTGTATAGCATATCTCAGAGCTAACCTACTAATCCTCATACTCTTGAACCTACTCATCGGTTTTATACCTATACCAGCATCATCTGGAATATCTACATTAAACTCCTTACGTAGGAACTCTCTGAGCTTTCTAGCTTCCTCACTATTCCAAGGCCACTCAATTCCAACATATAGATCATCAGTATTCTCTCTAAATATTACTAAGTCTATGCCTTCAGGATCTCTTAATGGTGATGGTAGTCCATCAAAGTACTTTACAGGTCTAATATTAGCATAGAGGTCGAACCTCTGCCTAATATATACATTAATGCTTCTCCATCCACCTCCAGGAGGAGTATATAGAGGACCCTTAAGTAGGACTCTAATTACTTCTAGAAGTTTTATAGTCTCCTCTGGAAGTCGAGTACCATACATCTTCTCTGCCTCATCTCCAGCATATAGCTTCACCCATATTATCCTTCTAGAGGACCCGTAGCATAGTTGTACTGCCTCGTTAACTATCTCTATAGTTGGTCTAACTACTTCAGGACCTATGCCATCTCCCTCTATATACGCTATTATAGGCTTATCAGGAACTTTCCACTTTCCTCCCTCTATCCTTATTAGTTCTCCCTCTTCTGGTAGCTTTATGCTCATCTTTACCTACTTACTGACTACTCTTAAACTTATTTATGATCCACCCTATGATCAGCCTGCTCAGTGTTATAGGATTGTTAAGATCTATTGATCTAGCTATCTCTAGAAGTTTCGGGAAGTTTCTTCTAACCTCCTCTTTTATGCCTATTAACGATTTAACACTGTTACCTATGAACTTTCTCATTATGTTCCTAGCAAACTTATTCTTTATTCTACTAACAAATAGGTCAAGTATCGATAATGTATAATCAATGTTATGATCAAGCATCTGATATATAACTTCTACATATATGTCCTCTGTGAGAGCTCTAACGTTTGCGAAATCTTTGTCTTCTAGAGCTGATCCTCCCATAGGTACGAATAGTAGTGGAAAGATCCAGCACTTCCTACCTTTCAACCTCTTTATGAGGTCTATCGTCGCCTTAACATCATCCTCAGTCTCCTCAGGCAGTCCAAGTATCAGCGTATAACATGGATACCAGTGGCATCTATTCATTATTTCTGTAGCTTCTTCAGCAAGTTCAGGCCACTGCTCGATCTTGAATGGAGCAGCTTTACCTGCCATATATATCTTAAGTAGACGTGGACTACCTGTCTCTAGACCAACCTGAGGAAACGCACAGTCCTCTAGATGACCATTCTCTCTAGCCCACTCCTCAACTATGTCAGGAGCTTGTACTGTCGCTGCTATGGAGACGTGACAGAAGTCTCCTCTAACATCATTCTCTTTCAAGACCTTTATCAATTTCCTAAGCGCCTCTCTGTTAACTATGACTCCTCTAGCACCATAGAGAAGACCATCCTCTGTCACTAGGCTCTGTAACTTGTACCCAGCCTGTTTATTAATCTTCAACTCCTTGTCAATCACGTCTAGAGGAATTGAACGGAAGTTAAACATGGTTGGATTACAGAACCTGCACCTACGTGGACACCCCCTAGTTATCTGAACCATTCCTCCACGAGATGGTCCACGAATAGGAGGAATGAGCTCTAGAGGTACAGAGCCACCCTCAACCTCGCCCTCGATCTTCTCGCCATTTAGAATGTTCTTGCAGACCTCGGGGAATATTATCTCACCTTCACCATGTATTAACAAGTCTATACCTAGATCCTTATATACATTCCTGAGCTGCCACGTACCAGGTCCACCAGCTATAAACGTGAACTTGTACTTCTCCTTAAGTTTTCTAATCTTCTCTACAAGCTCTAGAAACATCTTACATGTCCACGTACGTCCACCACCAAAAAGTGCACGCAATGTATAGCTAACAGGAGCCATACCCATAGGATCAAGAACATGTATAGCAACGATCCTCGTATTAGGACCAACAAACTTGTGAAACATCTCTGGAGTAGTGATAATGAAATCCTCATCAGTGAACCCACTCATGTATAATGCAGCTTCAATCTTCCTTAGAGCATAAGGAAGAATCCTAGGTCTACCATCCTTAGAGACCTTCAATCGAGGAGCAACAAAGAGCTTAGCAATAGGGGACGGAAGAACACGTTCAGGAAGACATAAGAGAAATCCTAATGCATTAAATTCACTATAGTTCGTCATTGTTGCACGGTCAGATGTTATGACTATTGGGTAACCATTTTCAGGAGAAGTCGTGAGCACCCTTATTAATATACAGCAAGGTCACATAAATAGCTTAGGTAACAGGGCATCTACTGTACATTTAACAACTGTAGAATAAGGAAACTATATGTTCACTATGTCATAGAGAGATTATTTAATTTTCAGAATAGAGAATCAATATCAAGCTTAAAAACTTGAAAATATATGAGAAAAGTAACATCTTGATATTATTTTAGACAACAATCGTTACATGTGAACAAGCCAGAAACACTCTCTCACAATCATCTCCACCACAACATCAATCCACGATCTATAGAAGAGAGATGGAATAGACAAGATACGCATCAATACCGTACTCATACTTGAGGAGACAAGCCCATGTAGCATAGAGATCTTATCAGGAACCTGTTCATGAGGACCAACACACTGAAAAGCTATTGGTGGTCTCTTATAGAGGGATAGTACCTTAATATAAACATCATCTACTGTAAATGTTATCGTAGTAGGTGAGAACCCTCTTCTAAGTATCTCTTCACTCGAAGGACCGTACTTCACTATCTGTAGATTATTAAGCTTAAATGAGAGCCATGACGGAAATTCATGTACCTTATCTAACATTCCCATAACTACTAGTACAGAAGTATATATACAGTGTCTAAGTATGCATATAGGATCCTTAAACATCGTGTTTATGCTTTGAAACCTCGATGTTGATCCATAACCAATTTCGAGATCTGGCTTCTCAATATGTCGTACACCGTAGATCACTCTCACAGGTCTATATCTCCTCTTTAGCTCTACTCTCTGTTTAATATACCTCATAATGTCGCTATCAACATCATAATAATTTTCTTCTGCATAGATTGGAACATTCTTTGCTTCAGCTATCTTAACTTCTATAGGTCCTAGACCTAGAACATAGTCTCCTCTTTCATAACCTTCAATTCTATATGATAGAAAGTCTATCTTTAGGTCATAAGACGATGGATCGATATCTGTCAATCTCTCAATTCTGCATCCTAGTGATGAAAGATGTTTCTCTGTAAACGGTACCTCTAGACCTATCACCTCATCTTTAAAAACCTTATCCTCTCTTGTATACGCTATAGTAACATCATGATCAGTACTGATCTTAAGGATATAGTATGCTAAAGCTAATATCTGAGGATCATCACCGACTATAAGAATCCTCATGCGTCTCATACTTGAGGCATTACCAGGATTCTATAAAGTAGTATCAGAAGAGCTGAAAATAAGAGGAATTGAAGGAAGTCTCACTAAGATAAACGAGACCACATACATGCTCGACGTGAAGAATCCTAATAAAATTACCATGATAAGAAGATTACAAACTATCAATCACATAGAGAAAGTACTGATAGAGATCCCATACGTAAAATCAATAAAAGAATTTAGAAAAGAATGTAGAAGATGTTTAAAAGATTTAAAAGATTATATAACAGAATCTACAGTAATCTCAGCTAGAGTAAGACAGGTTAAAAAGAAGAGATTACTAATAATTTTAAGAGAAATTCAGAGAATATTTAAATGCAGACTCTCAAGATCAATAGGAGATCTAGAGCTTGTTGTGAGGTTCCTAAACGATAAGTATGTGATATCTCTAAACATAGGAACATTTCAACCCCTCTATAGGAGATGGTACACGTATCATAAGTCTAGAGCATCTCTGCACCCAGCAATAGCTGCAGCTATGTCAATAATAGCTGGAGAGTCATATAGAATCTTAGATCCATTCTGTGGCAGCTTAACTATACCTATAGAGTACTTAAGAATGTGGAGAAGATCTTATGCAACATGTATAGATATAGATGGAAAAACAATAATAAATTCTATAAGAAATGCTATCCTATCAGGAACTTACGATAGAATGCTTATTCTTGTAGGAGACTTCTTCAAGATTAATATAAGAGAAACATATGATCTAGTGATTACAGATCCTCCTAGAGGTCTAAGACTCGAATCAAGTCTAAGACTCTACGAAAAATTTATTCAAAAGTCACTAGATACAGTTTCAGATAATGGTAAGATAGTCATGGTAATATTCAGGAAACATCTCAAAAATATTCTTGAGATAGTTCCTAAAAATCTTAACACTAATATTGCTATTGAGACAGTTCAGGGAGGATATAAAGTCTCTATATTAGTCATATCTAAATAAGATACTAAACGTCTATCATCGAGATAGATTGTTTAACTATTTCTTCTGCTGTATAGAGGTCAAGTACTGCCATTCCTACAGATTTAAATAATACCTTATTAAACATTGATAAGTTTATTTTATCTTTCAATACTTTACTTAATTCGAAAACTTTCTCTCTATGTTTCTCATAATTCTTAAGATCCGAGACCTCTTTAAGAACAGATTCCAAGTTATCTACTATCACAATATCAGCTCTAGCTATCGCATCATCTTCTACTGTTGCGTATTCTTTACCTGATACTCCTATACTTATCACGAGCCATCTTCCTCTTTTAAGGTGCCTTCCCTTCACTACAGGTTCTCTAGAGGTCGTACTTTCAATCACTATATCAGCATCATGAGCTTTCTCTAGGTTGTTACATATTTCATAATTTATATCAAGCTCTTTTAAAATGTTTGCAAACTTCTTCAATTTATCTTCTGATCTATTATATATTAACACTTTATTAAATCTTAAGAAATCTTTAAAGAACTTGATAATGTGCTGCGCCTGATATCCTGTACCTATGATCGATATCGTGTCTACGTTCTCTGACCATAGTTTAGCAACTAACGTGCATAATGCTGCTGTTCTGTAGGCTGTTAGTACTCTTCCATCAATTATTGCTATTGGTTCACCTGTCTTTTCGTTAAATACTGTAACTATGCTGTTTATGGTTGGTAACTTTCTATCTCTATTCTCTGGTATTATATTAACTATCTTAGTTATGAAGAGTTTAGAAGGACAGAGACATGGCATTATACCCCACCAGTGATCATTAATCTCAATAACTTGTCTTCTCGGCATTATTACCTTATCAATATTTATGAGAGCTCTCTCAACAGCCTCTAGAATCCTCTTCTTATCAACATTCTCCTCGATATATGTTCCATCTATGATTAGTATCCTCACGTTACTCTTATCTTGTAAGCTTCTCTATGAGTTCTCTCACTTCGAGAGGTGTCACATAGTGGTGAGGTTCTGTTCTCGGACTTATCTCATATGCTATAGGTGTGAGCATTATCTTCCTTATCTCATCCATGTTGCTTGTCTTTGCAAGAGTCCAACATAGTTTTACATATGCTGTCTCTGGATGCATATCTTCTGCAGGTATTACACCAATTCTGAGTAGTTCTACTCCTCTCCTATATACGTTTAAGTTGACTCTTCCAAATATTGTCTGGCTTGCTATTACTACAGGGATCTCGTTCTCTATAGCTCTCCTTATAGGTTCTAGTAGCTCCTTTCTGACATGTCCAAATCCTGTACCTTCTATAACTATACCTCTGTACTTCCTATCTACTAGATAATGTATTATTTCTGGATCCATGCCAGGATAGAACTTCACTAGTGCTACCTTACTCTCAAACTTGTTATCTAGCACCATATCCTCTCTACGATGTCTCGGTATGTATCTCCGTGTTCTAACTTCTAATTTAAGTTCTTGAGGGTATACGTATGCTATTGGTTCACAGTTTATGCTTACAAACGCATCTCTTCTCGATGTATGCATCTTTCTTACTTTTGTACCTCTATGTACTGCTACTATACCATCATTAGTAGTATAGTGCATCACTACTACAGATTCCGCGAATGGTGCTTTAATACATGTTAGAACTGCTGAGAGAAGGTTCTCAAACGCATCACTTGATGGTCTATCACTACTTCTCTGAGATCCTACTAGAGCTACTGGTCCAGGCATGTTACGTACAGCAAATGCTAGTGCAGCTGCTGAGTAATGCATCGTGTCTGTACCATGTAGAACAACTACACCTTCAGAGCCTTCTAGAAATGCTTTATACACGCTCTCTGCAAGCTTAGACCATGTCTCTGGTGTAAAATCTTCACTAAACACTGCCATGAGATTGTATAGCTCTAGACTAGCTATGTTACGAAGCTCAGGATAGAGCTCATATAGGTCTTCTAGACTGAAGCTTGGGTATACTGCACCTGTCACATAATCTACCTTAGACATTATTGTACCTCCAGTAGCAATAAGCCTAACTTTAGGAAGCTCACCACCAGACTTGACTAGGTGACCTACAGGTATCTCAACAGTCTTAGTGGACTCTCTACCTATGACCTCAATACGTTCAATCTTCTCTAAGCTTATTCCAACATTATAACCATTAGGAAGCTTAATAACTAGGACATCAGGACTAGCAGTCTCAGGACGTGGAAGAAGAATTCCAACGATCTCCGAACCATCCTTAGTAACTATGCGAACACGAGAGAAAGGTTCTGGAATAGATATGCTAGTAGTCACGTTCTCGAGAACTAGTGAAGAAACCTATTTTAAAGCTTATGCAGAGGCAGCAGCCTGCTGAGCGTAGAGTATCCTTCTCCTATAGTTCCTCCAGTTCCTTCTCCTAGGTGGAAGATCCTTCTTTGGCTTTGGAGGTATCTTAGGCGTCTGACTTCTTACCTTACCTGCCTTCGTAATTGAACCGTGGCTACCCATGGCTAATTATAGTTAGGAGTAGGGGATTTTTAAATCAGACTCTATGCAGAGCTACGTGGACCAAGAGCTCTACCACGCTTAAAGAAGTACGCGGGAACTAGGCTTAGATATGATGCAGCTACAGCATATGCACCATATACGAGATCTAGACCATACTTAGCAAGCATGCCAGAGCATATCACTATGCCTAGAGTAGATAGGTACAGTATTAGACCTATAAAGTCGAGAACTATGCTAATTATCAGATGATCAATGCTTCCAGTTGCACCATAAATTATTGCACCTATCCACGATAAGACACCTATAGCAGCAATAAATATGTCTACTCCAACTACATCAACCATGAAAGATAAAGTACCAGGAAACTTTAAAACTATTAAACCACGAGAAAAGAGAAAGATTTAAAAAGAAACAAGCTAACACACAGATAGCTGAAAGCGGGGGTGCCCGAGCCTGGCCAAAGGGGGCGGGTTGAGGTCCCGCTGGCGCAGGCCTGCGTGGGTTCAAATCCCACCCCCCGCACCATAGATCATTTTTAACAGATCGCTTTCAAGAAGCATCCACTATGTCTGTACTAATGTTGGTATCGTTCTTGGCGTCTCAGCACATATACTTAACAATGAGTACACTAGCTGTAGGTACCTTAAAGCTTCCTCACCAGATATAGGCTTGACTGGTCCTGGACCTGGAGGTGGTGGAGCCGGTCCAGGTCCGGGTCCAGGTGGTGGTCCTGGTGGAGGTGGCGCAGGTCCTGGGCCTGGTCCGGGACCTGGTCCTCTAATTATGTAGAGTATCTTCATTCTCTCCCTAGTAATGTTTATTAATGGTACAAGCTTCACAACTATTCTTACCTGACCTGGCTGTGTAATCATGAGTGCTCTCATTAGCCAGTATAGGTTACTCATGAATCTAATCTTGCTTATACCTTCGTTCAATTTTAATGCTAGTGTAGTATTTATCTTCTTCACTAATTTACAAGTATTTCCTCTACATTTTCCATATCTTGTTATTAAGTTCCTTAAGAATCCTCCTAACATTATGTATCCTATGAGAGTCTTCAACTGCTCATACTCATCATCTGATAGGTTAATTATCTTCTGAACATTCTCGTTAAATGATAAATTCTTAACGATCCTACATTCATTATTTGTACATACTTTTCCTAGAATTCTCTCAGAACCTGTTAATCTTATCATCAACGTGTTCTTCTGCAACGTTAACTGCATGTTGAGGTTAGAGAACTCTATTACAAGTCTAGTGCTCTCATACATTACTGATGTCACTATAACATCTCTCAACTTGTGTACACTTATGATACAGCTATATGTATCGCCTGCTCTAGCACAAGCATATACTATATCTCTACCCTCCTCTCTAACTATCAACCTAACATGAAATCTAGTATTAACAGTCTCAACACTCTTAGTGAACAGAAATATGAAACCGTTACCTGCACCAGGTCCTGGTGGCGGTGGTGGATGCGGATGAGGAGGCGGTGGTGGTGGGGGTCCTGGAGGCCCTGGTGGTCCTGGATGTGGTGGTGGAGGTGCATATACTATACATATTCCAGCTAGAAGCAGTATGGTCACTACTAGAGTAGCCAGTCCTAACCCTCTGAGAACATGGTTAGTCATAGTAGTATAATACGTTGAGGTTTCTTAAATATTTCAGTCTTGTTCACTGAGACTAGCTTGAACGTGCTTGAAGAATCATGTCAGGATTCTTATAAAATTCAGATATCATATTAAGCTGCTGTACGTAGCTCTTTCCTATAAATTCCTTAACAACTTGCTTTCTAATTAAAAGCTCCTCCTCATCAATATCGAGATCTCTTGGTACAACTATCTTCGACACTATCCTACTCTTCTTACATGTTCTAACTCCATGACTCTCCTCTATACTCGTACGTACACTCATCTTAACTATCGCTATCTCATCAACAATCTTCGAGCTTCCAATCATGTTCTCAAGCCTTATTTTCAATTTCTCCATGTTTTCTGCATGAAATGTAGTTACTCCTCCATGCCCGCTTGTTACAGCATCTATCCATGCAGATACCTCGTCTCTAGTTCTAACTTCATTAACTATGACATAATCTGCTCCTACTCTCAGTGCATGTGCTATGAGATCTCTCTTAGTTATAGATTGAACTCCTAGACCATATGCTTTTCTCTCAAATAACTTAACAACATTATGTCCAGGAAGTATCATCTCATCAACATCGAGTATAAGTGCTTTAAAGAGTATAGGATTACTACAATATGTTATTGCGTTAGCTAAGCTTGTCTTTCCTCCACCCATTGGTCCAATTATGAGGATAGGTATCTTTCTATCAAAGAGATACCATAATAATGCAGCATAATCAACAGATAATGAACCTCTAGCTATAAGATCACCAAAAGTCCAGGGACGTTTAGGTAGAACTCTAACATGGATGTAAGGATCAGATATAGGTCTCACAGAGACTGAAAACCTAACCTTAAAGTCAGGATCTGTAACTGAGATCATCGGCATATATGCTGTAACAGGATTAGAAGTTCTCTCAGATATCTTATGTATAATATATTTCACAAAATCTTCAAACTTATAAGAAACATCTATCTTCCTCTTATTAAAAAATCCTAAATATCTAACACATCTACAGAGCTCTATACAGACCTCACAGAGACCTAGATCAACATGATACGCATGTATACCTGAACTATCAATATATATATCACTGATCTTATCATATAGAAGCAGAGGTGTAAGAGGACCATAAAAGACGAACCATCTCTCCCAAAGTTTCTCAATAATATCAAAACTTTCACTATTATTCTCTTTCCTTAATAATTTCAAGAATGTTAATGTTCGAACATTATATGAACCTCTCTCATATATCATATATGGATCAGGAAGCTCAACATCAGGAACATCATCTACAACATATATAGTGAACGAGGAGCCTATAGATCTCACATCTATGAAAGTTCTTACACAGAACTCTACGACAGATAACTCAACTCTCCTACCTACCGGAGAGGGTTTGCTAGCCAGCACTGCCGAATAAGAAGATCTAACCGATTTTTATAACATTGCTATTGGGAGCCTTAGAGATACAGAAGTAAAAGATATAGCGAGCACATTCCTGAAGTGTCTAACATTCACCAACTCGGATGAACATAGGATCAACTTACATTAAGCTTCAAAGTAGCTGCACATTGGATCATGAATGTAAAAACTGTACATAGAACAGTCACAGTAGGTCCATCTCCAAACAAGTCTTACAATCCAAGCATATTCATACCAGAATCAATATGGAAAAGATTACAAAACAAGAACATAACTATAAAAAGCCTAGTATTATTAGGATGGAAAACACAGAGATCAAGAGATACAAAACCAATAGATACAATATTAAGCTACTATGAAAATGAGAACAGGAGATTAATAGATATATTATCAACAATAGGACCTGTAGAAGATAAGAAGAAAATACATCTAAAATTTATGTCGAGAGAATTTGAAATAGCTTCAAGAATATATGAACAACATATTAAACTACATACAACAATGAGCAACTACTTACTATACCTCCTAATATTAGGCATGTACTTAAGATCAAGAGTAATATTAAACTACTCAACATCTGAGATAGATAGAAGAGAAGCTCAGGAAGATGAATCTACTCTTAAGAGAATAATAGAGAAAATATTACTGAAAAGATTAGAGAAAGATAATATCTTTATATCAAAATCAATCATAACTAGAAACCTGATAGAGATAAGTAGAAGAAGTTTCATAAAACATGTGAAGAAGATAGAAAGATTAGACAATCCAGAAGACCTTGCAAGATATTTACTAGAGAATGTTATATTTAATGTAAGACCAAGTAAAAGTGCGAGATATTATGTAAAAATTTGTA
>JAADDN010000086.1 GCA_013153895.1 Thermoproteota archaeon
GAAAAGTACTACTATCAAAATACGATCTCCAAACCTACATTAACGAACTAGGAAAAACAATAGGAGAAGAATTATCAAGAGAAACCTACATCTACAGCGAACTAATACTAGAACTATACGAGAAGAAGCTCATCAAATGTGCAGCACATGTAACAGGAGGAGCATACACAAAACTGAAGAGAATAATAACAGACAAGCTGGACATGATACTCGAAAACCTACCAGACCCACCACAAATATTCAAAATAATACAGAAAGAAGGAAAAGTACCTATAGAAGAGATGTACAGAGTATTTAACATGGGTATAGGAATGGTGCTTGTTGCAGAACCAGAAATTTCTGGGGAAATATTAAGAACCTGTCAAGAACATGGATACAGGGCTCATATTATTGGTAAGATTGTTGAAGGTTCTGGTAAGATTAAGGTAAGGACTTATACTGGAGAGGTTGTTGAATATTAGAGTGCTAGACTGTATGCATTATATCCTTTCTCTCTTAATTTTGATGCTATGTATCTAGATACGAGTGGTGATGTGCAGAATATTATGTATGTCTTATCTTTTCCTAGTGATGTTACTATGTCAAATACGTTATCTAGTGAGCATTCTATTACTTTTACATCTCTTGATTCTATCTTTAATTTGAATGTTTTTCTAGGTCTTACGTCTAGTATTATTGAATTGTCAGGTATCTCATTTAACTTTACTTCATTTACTGTTATTTTTTCTTTTAAGGATTCTAATATTATCTTAGCTTCGCTTAATGTTACTTTTTCTATTTTTGTATCAATTATTTTATCGACAATGTTCTTAATTTTATAGAATTCTAGCATTACTTCTTCAGGTGTTGACCAAGTTTTTGGACGTTCTGCAAATACTGCACAGTATTCTGATACTTCCATACTTAACCTGTATGTTCCTATCTTTCTTGATAGTTCTATTATCTCATCTTTATCATAACCTGCTAATGGTCTTATTATTGGTGTGATGGTTCCTATACTTGTTGAGTAGAGATTATCGAGGGTCTGTGATGATACTTGACCTATGACGTCTCCTGTAACTATTGCTTTATATCCTCTATATCTTCTACATACGTTATCAGCTATGTAGTATAGTGCTTTCTTGTATACTATGTTCCATACTTCTTTTCTAACTCTCTCTCTTATGATCTTTACTAGATCTTCTGCATGTACAATATATATCTTAGGTTCATAACCTATCTCCCACTCTTCTCCTAGGTAGGTAATAACTTTGAGTGATGGTACTAGATCAAGTTCACCAGCTAACGATACTGTTAAGAAGTCTATCTTTACACCTCTCCTCATAATTAGCCAAGCAGCTACAGGAGAGTCAAAGCCTCCTGATACTAGTGCTAGCGCTTTCCCCTCAGATCCTAGAGGGAGTCCTCCAGGTCCTGAGATGATGTTTCTGTACAGGTAAGCTTTATCATGTCTAATCTCTACGTGAAGTTCAACTTCAGGATTCTCTAGATCTACTTCTCTAGCATACTTCTCCAATATCATTCCAATACTCTTCTCAACATCTTTACTCGTGAAGTCGTGTTTACCAACCCTTCTGCATCTTACTGCGAAGCTCTTACCTTTGACCTCGTCTCTCCATAGATCTTCAGCTATTTTAACTATGTCTTCAAGTTTTTTAAATTGTACTTCTATAGCTAGTGATGCTGACTTTACTCCAAATACTTTGCAGATGATGTTTAGAACTTTATCCTCATCTTCATCTCTGAAGCCATCTATTATTATTCTACCATCTTCTACTCTTCCTCTAACACCTTCAATCTTCATCTTCTCTAATCCCTTCAGAATATTCTTGAGAAGTAGCTCCTCAAGCTGTTTTCTAAATCTCCAAGTTTTCACGGCGATCTCTCCATATCTAACGAGCACTACCTTTCTCATCTACACGCATGTAGTATAGGATGGTTAACCTTATTAGCTCTCTCTGCCTATATGTAGCATGGATAAGATAAGTTATGAATATTTTTCAAGACTAGACATTAGAGTTGGCAAGGTGCTGGAAGCAAGAAGAATAGAAGGATCGAAGAAGCTACTGCTCCTCAAGGTTGACCTAGGTGCTGGAGATGTTAGGCAGATTGTTGCTGGAATAGCAGAGACATATAGTCCAGAGGAGCTTATAGGTAGGAAAGTAGTTGTTCTAGCTAACATCGAGCCTAGGAAGATATTTGGCTATGAGTCACAGGGAATGCTTCTAGCAGCTGATGTTGATGGTAAAGCTTATCTTCTTAGAGTAGATAAGGAGGATCAGGTACCTGTAGGTGCAAAGGTGAGATAATATGAACAAGCCTAAGGTCATACATTATAGTCAAGTACCAGTGCAGTACCCATTTGAGGGTGATAAGAGAGTACGTATGAGAGTACTCATAGGAGAGGAAGATGCTCCAACATACCTCATGAGACTGTTCGAGGTTGATCCTGGAGGTATAATCCCAAGACATGAGCATCCGTGGGAGCATGAGATATATGTGATAAAGGGTAAGGTTAAGGTCAAGATTGGAGACGAGGAGTATATTGTTACTGATGGATATGCAATATATATACCGCCAAACGTGCCTCACGAGTATGTTAACATTGGTGATGATGTGGCAGTATTCATATGTACGATACCTAAACTAAAGAGGACCTAGAGATCGACATATTTCAACTGCTCTAAAACGTACCTCCTTACCTCATCATCAGTAGGTAAGTCTTTTACTAGCTTACCATCCTCAACATACTTCTCTAGTAGGGGGATAGGACTACCTCTCTCGCATCTGATAGATGGAGGTTCATCATACCTAGTCATCTCATCTCTCATCTCTTCTAGACATCTATAAACTTGTTTAAATCCTGGTAACTTACCTCTCTTAGTTATTGGTATCCATCTTCCAGCTGCTTCATCATACACCTCTACTATATCCATGCTTATATCTACGCTTGGTGGAAATGCTATTGTTGTTCCTACACCAAATATGTCTACTAGATCTCTAAGTTCTTTAATAGATTCCTCATCTAGACCACCGCTAACAACAATCTTTACGTCCTCCCTACCCATGAGCTTTAATAGCCACTTCACTTCTTTCACTATCTTTCTCATGTTTCCTCTACGACTACCTGGAGTATCAAGTCTAACACCTTTCAACTTATCTTTAAGTAATCTCACTGCTAGATAAGTCTCCTCACGTTCATCATAGAACGTGTCTACTAGAACTATCCTAGGAATGTTATCTGGCAGAGCCTTATCAAACCATGCCCAGGCTAGTGTATGATCACCTGTGACTTGTCTAAATATTATCATGAGTGCATGAGGCATCGTACCTACAGGTTCCTTACCTAGAAGTTTAGCACCTAGAACATTAGCTACAGCATCACAACCACCTATATATGCTGCTCTATCAACCATAGGCTGTATTGCTGGATGAACAGCACGAGCACCAAAGAAGAGTACTATTCTATCACCAGCAGCTTTTCTAACTCGTGCAGCCTTAGTAGCTACTGAAGTATAGTGTCTAAGTATGCCGAGTATAGGAGTCTCATATATTGCAAAATCTACATACCTACCCTCAATTACTAGGAGAGGTTCATCTTCGAAGAATATTGTACCTTCAGGTATAGAATATAGCGTGATCTTGAGCCCAGCCTTAAGTACGAGATTCACGACCTCTTTAAGACCAGCATATACTGCCCATCTATACCCCTTAGGTAGTGATGCTACATGAAATTCAGCTCTAACCTTAACATTCTCTAGTCCTGCTGCTTTAAGTACTTCTACAGTCCTTAGAAAATATACGTCAGTTACTTCTCCCTTGATTATCTCTTCTTCCCTAGCTATGTAGAATGTTCTATCATTCATATTATCACTCAGCAGAGGCCGCTATCCTCACACTTCAGCTCCCGTAGTGTCATCATTTTACTATTATCATAGTGATGTGAAGGTTATTGAAATCTTATCTCCTTCAATTTCAACAATAACGTACCTTCCCCACGCTAGAGGACCCGGATTAAGCACCATGGTCTCTCCAAGCCTCTCCATCCCTATAGCCTCATGAATATGACCATGAAGACCTAGAACAGGTTTATACTTCTCTATGAGATCTCTAATAGCCTTAGATCCAACATGAGCACCACTAACTATCTTATCTATAGCAGTATCCTTAGGAGGAGCATGACAAGCAAAAATGAGCTTCTTCCCTGTACCAAGAGCCTCCTTAACAGCACTCTCAAGCTCTCTCTCAATAGTCTCTTCAGGAAACTCTAGAGGAGTGTTAAATGGTGTTGGATTAGAACCACCATAACCTACAATAACATAGTCACCAATGATCCTGTACCTAGCATGTATGTTAAATGTGTTCGATATAGAGAGATCTTGAGTAGCCTCTCTCGGATCACAGTTCCCAGGTACGTATAGAGTCTCTCCTTGACTACCAAGTTCCTCAAGTATCTTCCTTACTGTAGAGATGTCAGGTTTTCCAAACTCCACGAAGTCTCCTAGAACGATCGTTAGATCTCTCTGAACATTTTTCAATTTCTTCACGTTCTCAAACTTGTCGTGTATGTCCGATACTACTAGTATTCTCACATACATGTACTAGAGAGAGGATACTTAAAAACTGTATCACCACGATAATCATGGAGAACCTCAATATACAAAAGATTATAATAGCAGGAAAAAGCTAGATAGTCGAATGTCTCTCGAACATTTACTATGGGTAGAGAAGTATCGTCCTAAGAGGATTGACGAGATAATAGATCAGGACGAGGTTAAGAGACGTATAAAAGAGTTCCTCAAGACTGGAAATCTTCCACACATGTTGTTCTACGGTCCTCCTGGTGTTGGTAAGACTACTATGGCTCTTGCTATTGCTTATGAACTTTATGGTGATGCATGGCGAGAAAACGTACTAGAACTAA
>JAADDN010000099.1 GCA_013153895.1 Thermoproteota archaeon
CATCTACAAAACAGGAACAGAAGAAACAATAGAAAAATACGCAGAAAGATCACGAAGATACTTCTTCGAATACCTCAGAAAAGTAGAATACGTACCAACATGGAGAGTTGAAAAAGTTAGGAAAGCAGAGAAGATTCTTAGAGAGAGAGCAAAAACCCTTATGACGAAGATAATATCATTGACAAGATTCCGTTCTCGTTAAGCCCCCGTGATCTACGTGCTGCACTCCTATACGTATACTATCATATAAGATAAAAATTATATACATAACATACATAATACATGATCTATGAGACCTATATCTCTATTGATACTACTAATACTACTAATAGGACTCTCATCAATATGCATAGCGAACGCCTACATAACTAGCTCGAAAAACACCACCGTAGCGAAAGCAAGAGCACTCGGATTCATCGTAGAGCGCTCATATGGTCATAAGATAGTTAGAACTACTAGAGCAGAGTCAAATAATTTCAACTATCTCACTATCAACTGGATAAAGGTAGAAGATCTTTCACAAGGTGATGACCTAGCGCATGGATCATGCATATTAGGAAATTATGTAATATTCGTAGGATCAGAGAACGCAAGTATTACTCCCTTTGGTATAATTGAAGGAAACGGATCTATAGAGATTGTAAATAAGTACACTGGCGAGGTGCTGAAAACATGGGTCGATAATAGACCGTCTCGATTCGTTAATTGCATAACAAGTAACGGAAAGATAATAGTTGTAGGGTACGAATACGAAGATGACGGTTACTATCATTGGGTAATATACGAGTTCGATAAGAATTTAAATGTACTGAAAAAAGTTGTAGGAGTTCGAGGTCGTGCATGGGCAATTGTACGATATGGAGACTACATATATGTTGGAGGTTGGAATGTCGTCAATGGTACATACGTTCTACGTATCGAGAAGAGATCTATAACCGATCTAAGACTAGTTAAGGCTATAAATATTTATGGGAGAGATTGGGAGTGCGATTACCCATATTCTGCGACGATATACGACATGGCTGTGAATCCTGTGACGCACGATATATGGGCTGTAGGTCACTTTACGGACGTCGACGATCTTGTACATGGAATAATAATAATAGTGAATCCTAATTTAAACATTGTCAAAGAGATAATTCTTAACTCGTCTTATGTACCAATATTTCTCAAAGGAATATGCTTCGACGATGAAGGTAACGCCTATGTTACCAGTTTCTACTATGTTGCAAAGCTTAGCGCTAATGGAGCTCTTCTAGGTGTCACAGGTGATTCATCAGGATTTAAAATTCTCTGTACAAGCAAATACATATACGTGTTTAACTTCAGTAACTCTGCCATTAATATATACGTACTCGATAAAAATCTAAATCTAATCAACATAACCTATATAGCGCCCAGCAGCATCGAGTACTTCGGAATTGGTGTCGGTAAACCATCTCTAAGTGGCAAAAACATATATTTCGCCTTTATCGGAGTGCCAGAGTACTCGTCAAATACAGCATGGATAATATGCTCATTGAGGATAAACGTCCCTAGACTATTACCGGACCTAGTAGTAGAGGACGTTCGTATATCCCCGGCGAATCCGACAGTGCTCAGTAATATAACGGTAAGCTTCAAGATCTGCAACATAGGGTACAGATCTGCTAGGGAAATTGCATACTTAATTAAACTAAATGGAGACGCAATATGGTACGGAATAATACCCTATCTGAGCTCTGGGTCCTGTGTTTACAGGGAATATAACATAGGTTCTCTCCCTAAGGGGAGATACACGTTAAGCATAATAGTCGATCCTGATAACATGATACCTGAGCTATCAGAGAATAACAATATAGCGAACCTGACATTTGAAGTTCAGAGTTATAGGAAAGCTATCAGTATAACGTCATTAAGTGTCAATCCTGCAGTTACATATCCACATAATATAGTTACGCTTCTAGCAAGGCTACGTAACTACGAATCCAACGCCTTAAATGTGTTATTAAACCTTGTACTCATTTTACCTAATGGTACCAAGAGGTCTCTAGGAAACATAACCACAACTATAAACGGAGGGTCCTATAAAGTAGTCGAGAACTCGTTCAGCGTGCCTGCTGTCTCAGGTACATACGAAATAGTAGTTACTGTGTACATAGTAGAGAACACTATCAAAGGTAGAACACTGATATATCAGTGTTCTACCTCTAAAACATTTACAGTACTTTCCATCATAAGATCGTTAGACTATACACATAATGTTCCCATAGGCTTACCTATAATAGTAAAGATAAATCTCACGAGTCCAGGTATAGTAAAGCTAAGTTTTCTAGGTAAAACATATGTTAAAGAAGGCAAGAACCTGGTATTTACTATCAGTACAGAAGGGTTAAACCCAGGCCATTACACACTCAAGATCACTATCACTTCCAGAACAATAACGATCTCTAAGTCTCTTGCTGTGAATCTTGTTAAAAGCAAGATCTTCCTCTTAATCAAGGAGCTAAGGAGCCTCGAAGATGTAACCCTAAGAAAAATATCGGATATAGTACATACGGCAGCTATCGAGACAGCACGTACTATAGTAGTGAAGATTCTTAGCCCACTAGTCTATAGTATAGCTAAGGCTGTGCAGAATATAGCAAGTAAGGAGCTCAATAAGGGCAAGGCATATCTCAAGGAGAAATTGAAAGAAAAGATGAAGAGAGTAGCTCCTAAGAGGATAAGCCTTGTGATTAAGACAATAAGCAGTAAACTAAGCGAGTGGAGAAATCTATGCGACTTCTCGATAACGGGAATAGTCAAGATGGTTATATCAATGATAATAATGAACGTCTTCAGGTACGAGGTTAATCAGATAGTTAAGACCATAGTCAAGTCACTAGAGAATAAGATAGGAATACTCAGAGACGCTAAAAAACTCGAAAATTATGTAGTGTCAGTATTAACAAACATACTTGCATCAGAGATAGAGACTCATGTTCTCTATAACGTATACAATATAAAACATTATGAGAACATTGTCCACTATCAGTTCAACATGTTACTACATGAGATTGAGAGAAAGGGTTACAATCTAAATAGTCAGAAAGTTAGATTGCTCATCATCTTGATTTCGCAAGCAATAAACGAAATAGAGAACATATACAATAGACCGCTATATGAGGTAAATCTAATCTTCATAAAACTTGACCCCACGTTGAACGAATTGATGTCTAGTCTTGAGGAATCTTATACACCGAGATACATACTATTCGTGATACCGGACCCAACCTGGTACGCTCACGTAATATATGCAGACGTACTTTCACTTCTTACAATATCTTCTGCTCTAATAGGAATACCAAAGCCTGATCCACTACACTGTCCATTCTCAGCACCTGGAGGAATGTGTAATGTAGGTGCCTTCGCAAGCAAGTTACTTGGTATCCTCGGAATAATCAAGGAGATAATAGAGGAGCTCTCACCATTTATAATAGACCTAGGAATAATCGCTGGTTCAAAGATTCTGATAAATAAGGTAATTAAAATATATAGCTCAACAACAGATATTATTAAGAGCGTTATATCACAAAACAGCTATGTAATCAAGCTTGGATATAGATCTCATATAGAGACTGCCTTTGAGGAAGGTAAGATATTGATAAAGATTGAACCCTATCTTAAGTATCTAGGTATCAATGGAACAGTGATACTGATAGTGAAAGCAGTATCGTATCTAAACAATACCATAAACGCGACACTGTTAGTAACAGACGTCAGAGAAGGCAAACTACTTTATAGATATGTATCGATAAGACCTGGAACTAACGTATATAGATTTAGCTATACCGTACTCAAAGAAGGAGTACATGTAATAAGAGCATATGTAATAACGATAGATGGCACAACAGCTGGAGGATATGCAACATTTAACGTGGGTCTCGTAAACAATAGCTGGTTCCTGATCAAAAATGTGAGATATAGAACATCAATCAATAATAACATCATTATAACGCTAGAAGTTTGCAACATAGGTACACGCGCTGGAGTAGCCTATGTTACAATTACTGGAACAAACATAAGAGAGAGCACAGGCACATTAAGTCCAGAGACATGTACTAGAATGACGTTAATTTACCCCGCAAAATACGGTAATAACAAGATAACGTTAATAGCGTATAATAACAAGGTACTATATGACTACTATGTGATGGTTATCAATATACCATACCATACTCTAGTTCTCAAACCTGTACTATCTATACCAAAGACAGTATTCAAGCTTGGCGAGATAATAACTTTCAACATAACTTTCATATCTCTGAACGGCAGCATAGTGCATAATGTTCCATACTTAGTCAAGATATACTCACCATGTAAAATCTATAACAACATTACGAAAGTGAAGGCAACATGTCCAGGAACATGGCTGATAGTAATAGAGCCTCTAACAAAGAACATGCTATTCTTAAGTAATGAGATACCTATATTTGTTGAGAACCAGAGCTCAATAATAATGAAAATATATAGCCTCAACAGTACATACCTGCTGATAAAGACGCTATCTAGACATAACATACCGATACCAGATGTCCAGATATCAATGAACGGGCAGATTGTAGGATATACGAATAGCAGCGGAATGCTACTGCTTCCAAAACCAATATACGATTACGTAACAATAAGTGCTAGAAAGTTTGGATATATATCAAGCATGATTACTGTAAACATCACAAAACTTCCAAGATTCATAGTTAAGAGACATGTTCTTGAGTGTGATTTTAATTGTAATGGTAGGTTGGATATTGGTGATGTTGTGCTTTTGTTGAGGATTCTTGTTGGTGAGTTTCATAGTA
>JAADDN010000064.1 GCA_013153895.1 Thermoproteota archaeon
CGATAATGCTGTCAATGCTGCACTTCTTGCATGTAGGATACTTAAGATTGCTGGCTTAGTCAAGTGTGAATGTAGAGCATGAGGATAAGCGACATCATTAGGAAGATAGAGGAGTTGAAGAAGACTAGGAGAGCTGTAGTGCTCGCACATAACTATCAGATACCTGAGGTACAGGACGTAGCTGATCATGTAGGTGATAGTCTAGAACTCGCTATAAAAGCTATGGAATGTGAAGCAGACATCATAGTTTTTGCAGGAGTATCATTTATGGCTGAGATGGCTGCAGTACTTAACCCAGATAAGGTAGTTCTACATCCTGAACCTGATGCTAGATGCCCGCTAGCAGATTTCCTACCACCATCAGTAGTTCGTGAGTATAGGATGAAGTATCCTAGAGCACCTATAGTACTCTACGTGAACTCTCTATTAGAATCTAAACTATATGCTGATTATGTTGTTACTAGTGCTGCAGCATGTAGATTAATATCTAAGCTTGAGGATGAGATAGTCATATTTGGACCTGATAAGAACCTAGCAAACTATGTTGAGGAGACTACAGGTAAAGAGATAATAACTATGCCACCATATGGTCACTGTCCAGTTCATGAGTATGCTCTATCAATCTACTATGTAAATAAAGCTTTAGAACTGTATGAGAATGAGAATCCTGTGTTAATAGTACATCCAGAGGTTCCTAGAGACGTCAGGAAGATTGCGCATCATGTTGGAAGTACGAGTCAGATGCTTAAAATAATAGAGAAGATTGATAAGAATAGTACAGTGTTGATAGGTACTGAGGAAGGTTTAACATATAGGGCTAGGAGACTCTACCCTAACAGGAAGATAGTTCCTGTCAATCCACAGGCCGTGTGTATAGATATGAAGAAGATAAGTCTACTAAGCGTGCTCAGAAGCTTAGAGAGATTGAAATATAGGATCCAGATAGATCCTGATAAGGTGAGAAGGGCAAGAGAGATTATTGAGATAAGTATTGAACTTATGAGGAAATGATCACGAGCATAGTTCTCCTAGACGACTTTCTGAGATGGTTGAGAGAGGATGCACCATTTGGAGATTATACGACTGATATATTATTTGAAGATGATTTTGAAACTAATGCATATATAGTAGCTAAGTCTCGAGGACTGTTAGCATGTGTTGAAGATATATTAAATATTTTAACGAACTTTAATATAGAGGTTAAAGATTCTAAGAAAAGTGGAGAGTTACTCAACAATGGTGATATAGTTGCAAGATTGAGGGGACCTGTGAAGAGTGTTCTCATGGTTGAGAGGACTGTTCTTAACCTGTTAATGTATTTGTCTGGTGTTGCTACGACAACTAGGATGTTTGTTGAAGCTGTTCGTAAGGTTAATCCTAATGTTAAGATAGCTGCTACTCGCAAGATAATTCCTGGTCTCAGGTATCTTGTGAAGAAGGCTGTCAAGATTGGTGGTGGTGATACACATAGGTTTTCTCTCAGTGATGCTGTATTGATAAAGGATAATCATGTTAGACTTGTAGGTAGTATTCGTAAGGCTGTAGAGTTAGCTAGAAGGAGAGCAAGCTTCATACACAAGATCGAGGTTGAGGTCTCATGTGCAGAAGAGGCTCTTGAGGCTGCTTTAGCTGGTGCTGATGTGATAATGCTAGACAACGTGACTCCAAGAGAAGTTGAAAGATGTGTCGATCTGTTAGTAGAACATAATCTTAGAAGTAGAGTTATAGTAGAGGTGAGTGGTGGAATAACGTTAGAGAACGTTACAGACTACGCTAAAGCAGGACCTGACATTATAAGTACGAGTCAGATAACGATGAGACCTTACATAGTTGATATGAGTCTAGAGGTGGAGAAGTAATGAGGAGACTAGCAATCATAGGATGTGGAGCAATATGTAGAGGAATAGTTGAAGCAGTAGCTAAGAAGTTAATAAATGCAAAAATAGTTGCATTATTAGACAAAGATGTGGAGAAATGTCGTAAAATAATTCAGGAGGTAGGGCTCGAAAACGTTAAAGTATGTTCAGACATAGTTGAATTACTAAGAGAGAATCCTGATATTGTGATAGAGGTTGCAAGTCCTGAAGCTGTGAAGAACTATGCTATACCTATACTTGAGAGAGGAAAGATTCTAATAATATTAAGCTCAGGAGCTCTACTAGATAAGGAATTGAGAGATAGAGTGATCGAGACTTGTAAACGTACCAAGGCTAGAGTCATAATACCATCAGGAGCTATAGGAGGTATAGATATACTGAAAGCATTAAGCATAGTTGGGATAGATAGAATAATTATGAGAACTAGAAAACCTGTTAAAGCATTACCAGTAGAAGAGAAGATAGAAAGTCCGAAGCTAGTCTATAGAGGACCAGCATCAGAAGCAGTAAAGAAGTTTCCACTTAATGTTAATGTAGTTGCTACAGTAACTTTAGTATCAGGAATAGAACCTGAAATAGAGATAATTGCAGATCCAGAAATTGAAGAGAACATTCATGAGATCGAGATAGATTCTAAGATTAGTAAAGTAAGAATAACTTTAAGAAACATACCAACACCATGGAACCCAAGGACTAGTTATATAGCAGTATACTCAACAATTAGTATATTAAGAAAATTATGTGAAGAAGAGTACATAAGTATTGGAACCTAGGTTTCACGAATTCTCTGAAGATAATCTTCAATCATTGAAGCAATCTTAAGAAGATCATCTACAGTTAATGCACTAACATTATTCATTATTACGAGCTCATCATTAAAATATGCATAGACTTCACCACAGTAGCTTCCTGATAATTGATCAATAATCTCTAACTTAAATATTGATGCATTACTTCTCTCTCTATAAAGTACTACACGGTATCTCCCTGCTTTCAATTCCCTGAACTTTCTCCAGCTAGCTCTCTTAACCATACTCAACTATATTGAATAAGAGGTACCTCAGAGTTTCTAAATCATACTTATCAGTAATGATTCTCCTCATAACTTTATCAAACACTATCTTTCTAATGTTCTCTACCTTATCTAGAACATTCTTGTTAGAATATGTTCTTTCGATAGCTTCAGAATATTTTTGAGCTATAATAACATAGTCAGGTGGAGGTCTAACTAAACCTTTCTTGATAGCTTCACAGTTCTCTAAAGCCCAGCTTACTACTCGTAAATTATTGTCGAAGGGAAATAATTTACATGCTAGTGGTCTTCTTCTATATATTCTACAGTAATTATATACGTTATTGAACATAGAGCATCCTTCTTCACATATCTTGACATTATACTTCTCTAATATTTTCCTAATCAAGGAATATACATTATGTCTAGCTGAGAGCAATGTATAAGCCCATTCTATACCTGCTTCCTCAGTATAGATGTTTGACTCCTTAATCGTGAGGAGTATTGGTAAAAAGCATTTTGATAAATACCAATCATAGAAGTCCTCGTATGTTAATGGTATGAAGAGACATGCCTTACAACATCTACCACATCTAAGGCAGGTAAATGTCAGCATAGTATAGCTTCCTCATTTCTCAGACGGGCCTATATCATCACTTGAATTTTTAATAATGTAGCCGCTCCGGAGGACCTCGGAATCATGCACCCGTGGGCTACACGGGCGTCTCCGAGGTCCCGTAGTTGTAGACTTTATCAAGTATTTAAGTCTTAGCTTCAGCCTTCTCCTCCTTAGCTACGGGTCCTATCACTACCTCTCCAACCATCTTATTTATCCTCTCGACCTGTTCATCAACATACTTCTGAATTATCTGAATATCCTCATCTGTTAGATGTCTAAATCTTCCCTGTAATCTCAAGTATTCCGCTACAGGTTTTCTCTTGGGTACTCGTGTCGTAACTCTGAATACTCCTCCCTCAACTTCATAGTTTATCCACATTCCTGTCTCAACTGCTAGTCTAGATACCTTGACAGTCATGTGTGGATCTATTCTCCATCCGGGGACGCATGGGCATAATACGTGTACGAATGTTGGCCCCTCTCTAGAGTACTCGTATGCTTTCCTAAACTTGTTCACCATGTCTACCACGTATGCTATGGTTGTCGTGGCCATGTATCTTGGTCTGTGAGCTAGGACAATACCATCGATATCCTTCTTCCACTGAAGCTTCCCCTTCAAGACTTTGCCTACAGGAGTCGTGGTTGTCCAAGCCCTAAATGGTGTAGCTCCACTTCTCTGGATTCCAGTGTTCATATATGCCTCATTGTCATAGAGAACATACATCACCTTATGACCACGCTCAAGCATTCCACTTAGAGCTTGAAGACCTATATCAACAGTACCTCCATCGCCGGCCACAGCTACAACTCTAACGTCCTTGTTAAGTAGTCCCTTCTTCTGTAACATCTTTATCGCAGCCTCTATACCTGAAGCAACAGCTGCAGCATTCTCAAAAGCTACATGAATGCAAGGTCTGAGCCAGGCAGTATATGGACAAGCTGTAGTAGTGACCTCTACACATCCTGTAGCAAGTACGAAAATAGTATTATCATCAACGACCTTGTTAAGCCACCTCATAGCAATAGCAGCACCACATCCAGCACACATTGCATGACCAGGAGCGA
This sequence comes from Thermoproteota archaeon, assembly GCA_013153895.1. GTDB lineage: Archaea > Thermoproteota > Thermoprotei > Thermoproteales > Thermocladiaceae > JAADER01. Next base: position 4,574 of record JAADDN010000064.1, read on the forward strand.
ACTTCTCCTCACGAGGAAGCTCTTTAATAGACTTAAATAGCTTAATTACAGGTTGAGACATTACCTACATAAGTTACTTCATACGTTAAATATTTTACCACATGACTAACTGAAAATCATACACAAAGACTTAAAAACTCATACCTCTCATACTCACCCTCGCAAGAAATATGCACGCAAGA
>JAADDN010000101.1 GCA_013153895.1 Thermoproteota archaeon
TTAGACTATCAAGGTCAGGTTCCAGGTGAAGACTATCGATCCTAGTCTCCTGCTTCTTCTGTTCCTGCTCTTCTTCTACGAGTTCTTCCTCTTCTTCGTCGAGACTAGCTATCTCGTCTATTAGACGCCTAGGCATACATCTGTTAGGAGCTTATAAGGAGATTAAACGAGATTAGTGACAGACCAGTTTCTTCTCTACCCATTTCCTAGTTAATCTGAGTGTTACATGTAGCGTTTTGCTACACATCCAGGCTCCCGGTGGTTTCGTAAACCATAATGTGCTGTTTATATAGACGTCATGACTGTATCCTCCTTTTGCCTGTACTAGGTATAGGACTAGGACTCTATTTTTCAGGTTAATGATATAGATCTCGTCACGGTAATCAAAGTCGCAGCATGAGCAGTCCTCCATGTTTACCCTAATCGCTGTCTTGTTAAGCTTGCTAAGTCTAACATAGCCTTCTATTTTACTTGCCTCAATGTTGTAACATAGTGTCCTATTATCCTCGATGTGTATGGTGGCAACTATCTTGACTCTATTCGTTACGCCACAATAACCATGACTAATCATTGTCAAATATAGTGCTACTCTATACAGTTCATGTACATGTCTAACAGTTCTACAGGGCGGACCGTTACTACCAGGTCCATGTACTCTAGGCGGTCCTATCCTTATGATCGGGCTCTGGTTAGGTATTTTCGAGACGCCTTGACTAATGATCTCGTGACCATGTACATGTATGTTAGATATGTTTGGTATCGCTATCCCACCAATAGTAATGTAACTATTGTGAGACTCTACGCTTCCTGGATATACTATTACCGATCTTGAGAGTATACATGACATGCATACTGGTCCTAAGATGCCTACTTTAGATAGTGCAAAGATTATTAGTAGAGCAGATGCTATTCCTGCTAGTAGTGTTATCGCGTATGCGATTATTCTCATGCTAGTGTAAACGCCTTTTAAAGCCCTAGAAAAAGACATGGTGAAGCTGAACCTTAGAAAAAGGAAGAACTGGGAAGAAGAGATCCTGGAAGACGTAGACCTAACAGCAATAGTAGAACAAAAACGTAGACAGCAAGGATCGGTAATTGAATCTGGGAGTAAGTTATCGGATAAGCAGAAAGTAGAGGATTTTGAAGGTCAGCATAGGATCATAACATCAGAGCAAACTTCTATAGATGAGCTTTTTCCAGAAGACTTTGTCGAATGGCTAGTAGAAAAAGCATTGAGAGATGAGGACAGGTATAAAAGGCTTATGGAGAATATAGATAAGCTAAACATTGACGATCTTAGAAGACTCTGTAAACTTCTACTTAAAAAGCTAAAAGAAGGATCTTAGTGTCCATTTCATCTCAATACGACTTTAACCGGAAAATCAGTTATTCCATAATCCTCCATTATTTGCATGACTACGTTAAATAGTTCGTTTAACTTTTCGCATTGCTTTCTTATAAGTGATCTAGCACCTTCAACAATGCGGGATAACTTTTCTTTTCCAAGTTTACTACATATTTCATTTTCTATACTTTCAGGAATTTTGTCTAGCATACCTATTTTCACTACTGGAGGCTTCCGGCTTAACTGTATACCTGATACTAGCAGGTGAGCTATCCAGTGTTGAAGACTTTCCTCAGCTACTTTATCTCCCTGTTGAACCTTTTCAAGTAATTCACCTAGTTTTCGCTTCATCTTACTTTCCTCTGTATAAACTCTCTCAAACCATGAATCAAACTCATCTGCTAAGATAAGCAATATAGCTAGAAGGCGCAGCCTTATGGTATTGTTTACTTTATATCTTACCTCTTTCTCTACACCTTCTAAATCATCCTTATAACCTCTGTGTGATCTGCAAAGTTTTGCTATGAAAGTAGCCAAGCTGGGATCGATATTGAGCTCTTCACTAAATCGTTCAACATATTTGGCAGATATCTTATGATGGTATTTCCTAACTTTGTGAGGGTCTATGGTACCTTCTCTCAATATTTCTCTACAAAAATCTGGAATATTCTGAGGATCCTGTTGCTCGCATAACTTAATAATGACCTCTTTACTCATACCAATATCGTGTAGATATGCAGCAGCTACAAGAATATTCCATTCTTCATCTGTTAAATTAATATCATAACTCTTTATCATTTCATGGATTATTGTGAGTATTCTCTCAGCATGATCTGGTCCATGCCTTGTATAGTATGGAAATAGTTCCTCTATCTTTTCGAGAAGTTTGTAGGTCTTCTCCTCCCAAGTCTTTCTAAGTTCTTCAATCTTCTTAGGAAGTCCAGTAGCTCGAGAATAGGCAGGACATTTAGTACAATATTCTTGGATGAATGATTCAACTAGCTCTTCTAGAGTACGCGTTCTCAAATAATCAAGGCTAAACGTCTTTTCATAATTGTACAGCTCACATCTAAATTTTGGCATAGCATAAAAACCATAGCGTAACTCATAGCTAGATCTTAAATATTTACAGTAATGCGTAGTAGCGTTCATAATTTACCCTCTCGCCTAGAACGTTCATAAACCTCAAGAAGTTTACGTATAACCTGATCGATGTGTAGATATCCGTCTTCACGCATAAGCTTTATCAACTGGTTATAGGTTTCCTTCTTCACAGGTATGAATGCAATGTCCTCATAGAAGTCAGAAATAAATCTTCTCCAGTCCTCGGCTGGGAGCTGTTTTACTTGTATACCCTTATTTAGAATCCCTTGTTGAGGCTGAGTTGATCCGGACTGTATAATGAGACCTTCAAAGACAAACTTGAATGTTGGCTTTCCGTCTGGAAACTCCGGAAGTTTTTCGCTAATATACATACATGAGGTTTGTGTGAGCAATATAGGTATGCCTATCTTACATTCACGTTGTGAATCTACGAGAAGCAGTCTAGGTATAGATGTAAGGTACACATCTTGCCCTTGTATTATTCTTTGTTCCTTGTTGAAACTGACATATACATGACTTATGATTATACCGATTACTCTACCACCATAATTATTCCTAAGATCTACTTCAAGAATTAAAGTAGGCTCTACGGCGAATGCTTTTAATCCCTTCTTATAGACAACTTCTATATTGTTAACTATGATACCCGGAATTTGATGCTGGCTTATCTCTTTATCTAACCTGAATGTTATTTCGAAGATCTCTCTAAGCTCTCTTTCTGTAACCGTCATGGTAATTACACGTCTTACGGACTTAAATTAGGATTATTAAAAAATCAGGAATAAATACGCTCATATACTGAGTAGTATGTTCTGTAGTTAGTACACTTATAGTATATTTATCTATTCCGGTAATATTTTCCACTCTTCTTCGAACAATTTTACTCTTATTGGTACTAGGTGACCACGCGTGCTTAGGATGCCTACTCCAACCTCTGTCTCTGGGTAAATTGTCCTTAACAGGTTCTCAGGTATTCCATAGTTCTTTCTGAGCAACTCTATTGATCTTCTACTCCTCTGCTTCATTATGACGTGAATATCTGAGTTATTGAGTAGTACGTGTCCTATCTCTGAGTCGTATAGGTCCTCATAGTCCTGTGTTATGAAGACTATGGCAATGTTTAGGCTTCTGAAGGTTCTGAACATGAGCTCTAACATATGCTGTGTATGAGTTAACTTAAGTAGTCTCCATGCCTCGTCCATTATGGCATATGCTCTATCTCTAACACGTAATGCATAGTGTAGGACTAGTGGTAATGCTAGTATTAACGTGATCGTCTTTGGGTTTTCTATTCTTGAAGGGTCACCTATGTCTGGTATCTTGTCAAATGATAAAACGATATCTTGACCTATGTTAGGGACATTCCCAACAACATAGTCATGGTAAGTATTGTAGAGTTCCTGTAATAGTTCTCTAATATTATTGTCCTGTACTTCAGTAATGAGCTTCCTTAGACCGTGTTCTCTACTGGTCCTATAGTGATGTGCTATTTCTGAGGCTATCCTATTGATTAGGTGTTGATCTTCCAATCTTAGCAGTGTTGCTACTATTCCAGCAACTGCTAATCCTGCACTTGTTGGGTCTACTCCCAGGGTACTGGGAGTCCATAGGGCGATGGGGTCTAATCCAGATGGTCTAACAGTTTCTAATCCTAGCTTATTAGCCAGTTTACGATAGTCTGTACCCTTGATATCGATTATGAATAGTGAAGCATTCTGATGCTTCTTTGCTCGGTATGCAAGTATAACTCCGAGACCGCTTTTTCCTGCTCCTGACATTCCGATTATTAGGACATGCTGTACTGCTCTGTACGATCTTCTGCCAAGTTTAACAAGGGCATGCGTAGCGAATGGGTTTAATATGATTGGTATGGATAGATCCTGGATGTTGAGGTCAGCGATATAGAGACCATCCTCTTCGACTAATTCTAACGATACTGGCGGTGCTATCTCTGCTACATAGCATGTAGATGTTAGAACGTCCATGTCCAATCTTGGCATATCGTATAGTGCTCTAAATGGTGTACCAGTTATCTGAGCTGTCTTGAGTCCTAGCTCGCCTAGTTTTGTCTCAATTATCCTACGTTTAAGATCGTGCTCTGCTGGGTCATGTGCGCGAGTTACTATACATGTTGTTAATCTTAGCAGTATATGACCAAGCTGTCTATCTGATAACACATCTGTAATATGTTCATAGTCGCGAGCAGTCTCTGCCTGTGTAGATAACTGATATGCTAACTGTTCTAGCTTATGAGTCT
>JAADDN010000031.1 GCA_013153895.1 Thermoproteota archaeon
GACCAGCAACAGCTCTCCTAAACTCAACATCCCTCTCCAACAACTCCAACAACCTACGCTTCAACTCAACATCCTCAGACATTCACAAGTACAGAACACGAACACAAATATAAAACAGTTCCCAAGAGAGCATAATAATGGTCTGATGATGTTGATACTCGTTTTTTAAGCATAAATAGATGATGTCAAGTATGTTTCTATATGATGTGTCTTGATGAGTGTAAGAATCTTAAACCGACGGAGCATTTCAAAAATAGGCATAGGCAGAGAGCTAGCTCTGTAAGCATAGATAAGATAGTTGAACAGGTTAGAGATGCATTCTTTGGTGGAATCTGTAGACCAAAGCCTAATGATGTTAATAGGTACATATGTACTGTAAAGATAGAGGTAGGTTCAGGTCACTATAAGGTACTCGATATAGTTGTAGAGAAGACTTGTAAATGTCTATGCCTTATAACGATTGCTGAGTGGAAAAGAATTTGAGAACCTGATCCCCGATACTTCTTAACAATTCTCTCAACTTCTCTACCTTAGCATCTTCTGACGGCCTTCTCAACAGTATCTCTATACCCACAACTCTTCTATTTCTCTCGTCTATGTCGAATATTATGTCTGCCTCATGTACAATGCTTGTTCTTTCACCTTTAGAGAAGGGATCTAGATCAATATATATTGCAAGTGCTTCCTCATCCACCTGAACTAGAGGAACGTTAAATGTTAACGTACAAGTTGGCTTATAAATGTAGGAAGAGCTTCCTAGAGTAGTAAATATGTGGCTTGAATACTCCTGCAATGCTGACATGTGTAGTACATTGTTCTGAAAACTTTAAAGATATTTCTCCAACATCTAACAAATGAGTTTATCTAGTAAACCACCAGCATTAAGGATAAGAGAGACCTCTATCGGCACTATAATTCTTGAAGATTGTTCTCAAATATTGTATAGAGTCATACTTTCTCAAATACTTCCCATAAAAACACCTGTAGGAGTAGAACCAAGACTCAGCTTTAACGTGATAGTACTTAACGTATGGTCTCCTGAAGAAATTAGAAGAAAAATAGTACCAAAACAGATAATAATTCCTACTCAATTAAGCGATCTAAAATGGGAAGAAGTAAAAGTATCAAGTATAGAGAAAGCATATGAAAAAGTTGAACTCATATACGATAACGTGGAGATAGATATTACTCTAGAAACAGAACCAGAATACATAGTACGTACATTAGAAGCTTCAGATCCATTAGGAAATCCAATATACTACATAAAGTGGAGAACAAGAATAACAATTAGACAGAACGACAAGGTAATAGAGAGAATAGTATAGAAAGTTACATAAGACCCAGCTAGACAAGTAAGTTCCTAGAGAAACATCTTATGAGCATATATTAAAGAACACTCCAGCTAGTACCTAGTATGGATCCTGATAAGTTTCCTCAATCATTACATTCATACAAGATTCCTGATATAGATGTTAACTTTGTTAACCGTGATATCGAGTTTATAAATATTCTAAACTTTTTAGAAAAATCTTACACTAATATTATTGTTCTCTAGGTCCCTGGGGCTGTGGTAAGACTGAGCTTGGTAGAGCTATTACATATGTTTTTGAAAAATGTTGATAGTGATATTACCCGCATATATTTGAACCCTCTTGAAGAGACTAGATTGGGGTATAAGAATCAGTAAGATTGATGTTAGAAAGTTCTTAACATTTAGATTTAATAAGAGTATAGAAGATCTTTTAAATAGTTATTCTATTCCTGAGATAGTTATTAATATTGCTAAATCTTTCGGAATATTACTTACGTATCTTGTAGAACGTTGGAATCTTGAGAATAGGAGAATCTTATTCATAGTTGATGAAATTAAGAAGATCTTAGAATATCGTGGACTCACTATTAATGAACTTATAACATCTCTATATGATGGTCGTGGTATTAGACAAGAACTTGGTTTGAAGGATCTTACATATCTTATAATGACTAATCAACTTCTCATAGAAGATGTCTTGAGGGAAGTTGGTAGGTGCTGGATATATCTTATGTGGCATCTTGATCTAGATAATGCATTAACTCTCTGTAAGAATCTTAATATGGATGATAGTGACCTCATTATTAAATTAACAGGAGGTTGTCCAGGAGCTATATTTGATATTAGACAGGTAGGTCTAGATAAGTGGATTGAAAGTATTATCAATCATGTTAAGAGTACAGTATTTAAAATAATGATGGAGCTAGGAATATCATTCTCAGAAGTTAAGAAAAATCTTGATAAGATTATTAATAATGTTGATACGTTAGAAATTGGTATGAGAGTTAGAAGAATATTAATTAGAGAGAATTTGATGATCTATATGATATCTACACAAATTTCCAAAATAATTAAAGATCTCTGGATAGGTAAATCATGGTCCTGGCAAATGTCAATATACTACCACGTAATTAAGACAATATGCGATAAGGGATTAGATATTAGTGGAGAATCATTGCTTAACGGAATATGCTAGACTCAGCGTACAGTTAGACTGTAGTCTTGACACTTTTGTATGTAATAGTTATAAGAAGTTTAGTAACTTTATACGTTGGTTAGGTGTGAAGAAAATATTGGAGATCACTCTCAAAAATGAGACTCCACTCTTCTTAGGGAGTTACGATGCTCAGTTTCATCCTGAAGATGCTTTCAGGGCTCAGTCGCTGAAAGGACTATGGAGATGGTGGACAAGAGCATACATAGCAGGAGCTCTCTTTGAGAAGAATAGGTTAGATTTTGATATTCTTGGAAAACTTGTCTCTAACATACTTGGTGGAACAGAGAACTGTTCCAAATTAAGAATCGCTTGTTCGTATGAAATAAGGTCAGAGGAAAGGCCAGTAAGAAGAGTATCTATTGAAAATAGAGAAATTAGGATTTTAGCTAACAATGAGGAAATAAATGACGATTATATCCGTTATAATGGTATTGAGGCGCAGAGAGTAAGGTTATTAGCGAGAGGAAGAGAGATCTCATACATAGTAGCTGACAACCTATCTGTTACGGTGGAGCTTTGGGAATACCGTGAGTTGGGTGTTAACGAACTTAATCTCTGTGTTGGCTCTCTCCTGTCAGCTCTTATACTTGATGGATTAGGAAAGATGAGCCGTAGAGGGTATGGAACCTTCAGAATAGACTCTGTCAAACAATTTAAGAACATTGATATTATAGATAAGATATTTATTGTAAATAATCAAATAGACATTTGTAAACTTGTTAAAGAAACTCTAGATAGAGCGCACAGATATATCGAAGAGAAAGGCATTCGCGAAAAACGTGAAAGAGGTGGAGCTAAGTTGCCTAAAATTGATTTAGTCACGGGTAAATTTCTAGAAAATCGCATTCCTATTTTCTCTATATATGAAGTCAAGGGTATTAACTGGAGATCTAACGAATTGTTATTAGCTTTACATAATTTCTTTGCTAGACCTTTCAGAAGTTCTAAGGGTGATGTCTGTCAAGATCACGGTATAGCTGTCACATGGTGTGATGACATACGTAGAGAGAAAGTTGCATGGTTTTTAGGCTTACCTCGACATCAAAAGAGTAGAAATGTGATATTAAAAGCTAATGAAACACTCATAATAAATAAGCCAGAAACTATCGATGTCATGATAAGCTTCGAAGAAGGATCTACTAAAGATGTAACGATAATATCAGTATACGGTAATTATAGAAGGCATATTAACATAAGTAATAGATCTATCATTATCAGAAGACCCATAACAAGAGTAGAAATAAGAGCAAAACATGGTGTAAGAAGGTTAAGACTTCAAATTAAAACGAGGAGTAATATAATCCTAAGAGATTATGATAATATTACGGGGTATCTTTCAGAGTCTACTAGAAGAGCCTCGCCAATTCACTTATCAGCTCATAGAGACAGAGTATATATCTCAATATTTCTATCAGAAGACTGGCCTAGCAAGGTAGAGTGGTTCGGCACACATTATGATGATAAACATATGCCAAAGCTATATACCATATGTCACGACGTGTTTAGCATAGACTTTAATCGTATAATAAAGGCCTATAATACTGTTTTACAAGAACTTAAACAATATATTCAAAATAGAAGAGATCTTAGTATAAGACAATTATTTCCGTGCTCTGACGCAGAATAAAACAATGCAAGATGTAATGAAATAATTCTAGCTTAAGCTCAATGTTTGCTCGACCGATACGTAAAGTATTTGAGTTTCCGTAATCGATAAAATTAGCATTAGCAGAAATGTTTCCATCATTGAGCTTGCTGAGAGGTTTCTTGAGGAGGCTAAGCAGTATTTAGAGAAGGGTGATCCAGTACAGGCTAGTGAGAGATTGTATAAGGTTGTTGAGGAGTGTGTTAAGGCTTCGGCTGAGGTTCTTAATGTTCCTGAGGTTGGAAAAGCTAGGGAGTTTGGTAGGTGGTTTGCTTGGCTTCTTGATAAGGCTGCTAGAAGGATAAGCTGGATCTTGAATGAGGAGAGGATACTTACTACCTGGGCTAGAGCTCATGATCTACATGTGTGGGGTTTTCATGAGGCAAAACTAGATATTGAAGATGTGAGATTTGATTTTGATTCTATTAGATGGTTTTTAGATTTTGTAAAGAAGTTTCTAGGTGAGTCTCATGCTTGATTTTGAGG
>JAADDN010000144.1 GCA_013153895.1 Thermoproteota archaeon
CCGTCCTGTTCTGGAACAGGACAGCAATAGATTCGAGTCTCAACGAGACTAAACCTCTCGTAGAATTAAGAGTACAAACGTAAGTAATCGTGGTATTCCAATCAGTAGGCAAAGCAACCGTAAGAACATTCTTTCTCGCCCTGCAATAGAGGACGACTACTCCACACTTCTTCTCAGCAACAGGACACCACGTATCAGGTAAGCATGATGTACCATTGCTTAGGACAATAGCAAATTCCTTAGAAACAACAACGTGAAACACCTTATTCGGAATAACATAGTAAATGTAGTACATATAGTCGTCATGAAGAACAACAGGTTCATTTCTGCTAAAAGCAGAACCAGGATATACACGAACAACACGCCAATACTTGGTAGGAACATAACCATCAATAAATCCTAGAGACGGAAGGTCGACCGGCGTACCATTAAGCCAGAAAGCCCTAGCAAGCAAACCCAACTCGAGGGTGTATTCGTATTTGTATTTTAGGTCTTTTAGGTTTAGGTATGATTCTACTTCTGTAATCATTTTTCCTAGAATATCTGCGTCTATGGTTTCGCTTGTTGGTAATGTTCCAACTATCTCAAGCTTAGGTTGCTCCTTAATACTTGGACTTAGACATATGCATTTCACACCCGTACATTTGTAAACTGCATCACTACATGCTGGTAATAGCTTAATATTTCCTGTCTTTCCAACAATTGAAGGAGGCTTATTCTCAACATTAATATAGACTCTGCCTCCCATTCTCAGGGTAAGATCAACCTCAGAGTCTTCTCCTAACAGGTTAGGTAAGTAAGCTATGAAGTCTGAACCATGTCCTGATACACGTATCTTTCCTGCACTTCCAAAACTAGTACCAACACTAACTAGACCATCAGGATAAGTCTCAATCCTTAGACTCCTCCCACCAACATTACGAATCGTAATATTATTCTTATTGAATAGTACAATATAGCCGAGACTTAGCCTCCTAATCAGTCCAGAACTATCGAAAACACCGACACCAAACTCGCAGAACGATAAATAAGCAGACCCAGACTCAAGCAAATGCGAAACAGAAGCACTCCAATAACAAGTGTGCTTTCTTATTAGCTTGCTTATTGGGATATACTTCTCAACATTATCCTGTAGGTAGAGGTATCCTCCTAACTCATTCACCCAGCCAGGTAATGTAACTATAAGATCACGACACTTCTTACATGGACCATACGATTTCGGAACATGTATTACCTTGAGCGATATATCGCTAACAGCACCATAGACTACTCCTGTTAGTAGCCCTAGTGTCAGTATTAGGACTAGGATTGGGAGGATTCTCCTCCAACCCATGAAAAACTAGGGGCTTTAAAAAGAGCTTAAAAACGCGGACAGAAGAGTAGAAGAAAGAAAAATTGAAAGAAATCACTTAAGATAATTCACGTAAATAATGATCGGGTGACTTGGGTTCTTTACGCCTTTGAAACATACATCATAGCTGACTAAGTCATCTCTAATCGCTACTCCGCCTGTCGTAACCTCAATTATAAGACCGTGAAGCTCGAACCTTACTGGGTTAAGTATATGTGTTCCGTTCATTTTAGGTGATACGTAAAGAGTTATGCACTTACTATTGTTCACGCATATCTTCCATCTCTCGTATAAGAACTTCTCATTATGTACATATGCTATATATAGTGCTGTAACGTTAGCGTAATGCGTCATATTAACTAGGAATACGTCTGAAAATGCTCCCGAGAAATCTAGCGTCTCAATACCTCTCGGTTTCACGACTAGCGTAATAACCGTCTTATTTGGCTTGATACTATATCCGAGACATAGATAAGCTCTGCTTCTCACATTCCCTCCATAAATAATGTACTTCTTCCCTAGCTCAGTCACAACCTCATAACCACCATATGGTGGAGCGTTCTGCACCTTAGCACCGAACAACTTAACAATTGTAGTATTAACGATAGGAGTAGAAATATGCTTCTTCTCTATCCATGGTAATGTGATCTTAATAATACCATGCTGTGTTAGGAGTACTACGATTATCGCTACTATAATGGCGATTCCTATTCCAAGAGCGATTTTTCTTAGGGTCATGTTGATCTCCTATTTTTCTTTGTCTATATCAGTGTTTGATTTTTCTTTCTCGTTGTGGAGTGTAGTCATGATCTCGTTATTGAGAATGTTATCAATATTTTTACTAAGTTTCACATAGTTATATCTACCTCTTCTCTCAACCATCACTATACCCCTCTCCAAAAACTTACGAACTATATAACTAACAGTTAGCTTCAAGGCGTTTCTTAATTCTTACTTAACTTAGGAGTTGTCTTAAGTCTCAGCAATTTCATACTGTATATTTTGTATAGGCAAGGTTTCTATGGGGGGAACCTTCATATCTCGGTTACTTAACTTTTTGCGAAGTGTATCTACATGTTTTTCAAGATTGGTATCACTAGTTAATATCACAATCCTCTCGATAGAACACCCCTTTTGTTCTAGGGGTACATAAATGTCGAAGTATATACCTATCAACAGTATATAATCACCTTGATGTTGCTTCTTCACATTTAATTCAAGTTCGGATAACTTTCTCTGGCATTCCGTTAGGGATAGTGAACCGCGAAATCTTAAACCAAGGTCACGCCATATAGCAAGTAATGACTTTGTAAATTCACTACTAACGTCATCAAACAACTTTTTCAGATTGGGTTGTCCTTTCTCATCGATATAGTTCCTCATTATACACTCTTCAAGCAGTACCTCATAGATAGCATCTAGTATTCTCGCTAGGGGTAACGATTCTCCTTCTTCAAACATTTCTTCTAGAGTATCTAATATTTGCTTAACGATACTGCAATGTGCTGCAATTCGTTCAAAGTGTGTAGCCATCACATGAGGTATGAAACTTGCATAGCGAATACATCTGAACCCAGATTCAGCGGCGTTGTCTAGATGTTGTGCAAGTTTTCTAAAACCATCTCTTAGCTCGTTAAACCTTGCCTTACTTAACTTTTCGACAAGTTCTAGATATTCTACAATAACTTTCTTCGTATACTTTCTGTACTCCTGCTCCTCTATATTAAATAGCTCCTTTATAGCAGACCTTACAGTAAATCTTGTGAGTTCTTCTAGAACTTGAGGTGCTTCTAGTGTGCAATTCTGACATTTATCTAAAATTCTCTTAACATTTTGTTCTTCGAGACGGGCCAGGGCCGATATATCTGGTGTATAGATTATCATAGTTTGAGAATTTTAATAAGTTGTTCAGTTTGCCCAGCCATTGCATGTTTGACAGCCAGCTTTAGGGCAGTTATGTCAAGATGTACCCAGTTGGTATACATAAAGAGCTGTTGCAGATTTTTTCTTCTTTGTCTCTCATAGATATGCATGATCACTGTAAGAACAAACTCGAAGAAGCTTGCAAAAGAGGATAATCGTTCTAGTACTCGAAAATCTATATTTGGCCTTTGCTCAACTAATTTACGCAGAGTCCTGTAGAGTGATTGTAAAACGATGTAATTTCTATCTATTACGAATACTATCTCACTAGGCACACCATGTGCCTTAAGTGACGATATTAATTTATCCCTAGCATATACTACGTAATATGTATACAGTTCGTATACTCTTTGAATTAAGCTTTTAATACCGAGAGACCTTACAAAGCTCTGTAGTTTTTCTAGACATTCAGATACGGTAGGGTCCGCGAGCGGTATAGCATCAGCTATTATTTTGTAAAGATCGAGACGCGTATTCACCCTCTCTAGATCGCATCGTTTCGCTGTTTTATCAACGATTATATAAGTGGCTTCAATCCACTCCTTAAGTTGCTTCCCTCGTAGTCCCAATACTGTTTCAAGAGGCATGATTAAGTCAACGTCATAGTATGTGGAGTACTCATCATAGGGAGGTTTAAGCAACGTTGAACCAGGTATCCCACGACTAAGTTTCTCTCCTAGTCTTTCCTTAAGTTGGTTAATACGTTCTATATATGTTAATGTTGGCATAGCTTTGTCAGGTCTATAGCTTTTAGAGGATGCGCTTTTTTAACCTCATCTAGGCTGTATACATATCTTAAAAGGTTTTGCAACTTTTTATCCCCCCATTCATGCACTACTTTATCAACTATGTCTTGTATCTTTTTATCGGAGAGTATGTGTTCTTTTACCTCTGCAATATAGATTTTGCCTCTTTTACTGTTCATACTTCTCACAAGTCCTATCGCTTCCAGTGCATCGAGTAAATCAAGTACTTCCCTACTAAAGGGACCATACCACCACAGCATCCAACTGAAGAGCGGTTTATATCCATTCAATACAAGTTCCCTATCTATCAGGTAAAGAAGCTTCATTAATCTCGTTCTACCACACTTGCCAAGCTTGGATAATACACGTAGCATGACGTCGATCCTGAGTTTCACAAGCTCAACCGGGTTACGCACAAGAGAGATTAGTATAGGGGTTCTGTTAAGTTTATCGTTCGCTGGCCAGTATTTTTATTAGTCTCGTGATCCTAGTTTTATGTTAGGTATGCTTTTAACATGATTATCATGTTTGTAAAGTTGATATTTTTTCTCATTATCTGTCCCATATTCCAGTACTACTTCTGGTGGTTCTATTCCCATGGTCCTATACTCTATTTCTAGGGTCTGTTTTCCAA
>JAADDN010000078.1 GCA_013153895.1 Thermoproteota archaeon
TTTTGTAAATTGTTCTCGTTAAGGTTTATGAACCTTATCTACTTCTCTACATGTTTCTTTAGTGTATCTATGTCAAGTTTTATTAAGTCTCTTAACGTTTCTATTAACATAGTCGGTAATGATGGATAGCTGCTTAAAAAGCATTATTGAGGAAGTATGTTCAAAATGTCCTCTGAAGAACATTGCCGAGTCCGTTGTTCCTGTTATCGAGGATGTGGTGTTTAAGACATATATCTGGTATCTATCTTCTACACATGATGGATATGTTGCATCAATATACACTATTTATCTAATATTTACTGAAAACATAATATTTGATGCTGCATCATTAATATTATGCATATCTTCGAGAGAGCCTAGATGGTTTGAATCTTTTACAATACTTTCATCAGCATTTATGATGCATATGATAGTTAAGAGATGTTTTACAGAGGCTCCTAGACCTATAAAGAATAGGTTTGAAGTTAAGTTTTCAATATATGAGAAAGTTAAGCAGAATGTTCAGAGTAAACTTATGAAGCTTGTAGCTGATGTAGGTGATTCATCTTCATTCGATGTATTTATCGTACCTATATCAACAATATTTCTCATAATGCTCTTCTATTTATGTTCTAACGATGTTGATGATCCTTTTCAGCATGTTATAGACGTGTTGAGGTATGTATTAAATGAGGATACGTTTAAGATTGTCTCAGAGTATGGTAATACTACTCCAGAGCTAACTACATGATGAGGATGGACCGCCCCTGAAAGGTGAAGATGCCTCGCAATTCTGATCGTTATCTAATTCTCGATAACGATTTAATATTTAATCATAAATTTAGTGTAGAGAATGTTTAAATGTTTCCTAACTGTAGTATCCTCAGATGTGTCCCGGAGGTTACGTTGGTAGGATAGCTAGAGTGAATCTCTGGAAAGGCAAGGTCTACTATGAGACTCTCCCTGAAAATGTTCTACGAATGTGGATTGGTGGTAGAGGACTTGGAGTCTACCTCATGCTTAAGGAAGTTGATCCTAAGGTTGATCCATTCAGTCCCTCTAATAAGGCTATAATAGCTACTGGACCATTAACAGGTCTCACAGGTGCTCCCTCAAGTGGTAGATGGACCTCCATAACTAAGTCTCCTCTCACAGGAACAGTTCACGATAGTCATAGTGGAGGAAAGTTTGGTCCTGTACTTAAGTTTGCTGGTTTTGACGCGATCATAATAGAGGATGTCTCTGAGAGACCTGTATGGTTATGGGTTCATGATGGTAAGATAGAGATTAGAGATGCATCAAAATTGTGGGGTCTAGACGTACATTCAACAACTAACCTCCTAAAAGAGGAGATAAGTCAGGAGATAGGTAAGGATGAGGCTGAGAAAGCATCTGTAGCATGTATTGGTCCAGCAGGTGAGAGACTTGTTAAGTTTGCTTCAATAATGAATGACTATAATAGAGCAGCTGGAAGAGGTGGTCATGGAGCAGTATGGGGAAGCAAGAAGCTTAAGGCAGTAGTAGTGTATGGAAAAGAGAGACCTAAGATAGCTAATGAGGAGAAGTTTAGAGAAGCTTCGAGAAGAGCAATGGAGAAGCTTAGAACGAACTCTGTGACTGGTCAAGCCTTACCTAAGCTTGGTACAGCAGTCCTCGTTAAGATAATTAATGAAGCAGGAATATTACCAACAAGAAACTTCAGGACAGGAGTCTTCCCAGAAGCTGATAAGATAAGTGGAGAAGTACTTGCAGAGAAGTACCTAGTACCTGAGAAGCAGAGAAAGGAGATATGTTGGGGCTGTCCAATAGGATGTGCAAGATATACACAGGTACGTGAGGGCAGGTTTACAGGAGAGGGAGGAGGACCAGAATATGAGACCATATGGGCATTTGGACCACAGTGTGGTGTTAGTGACTTCTCAGCAATAATGAAGGCTAACTATCTCTGTAATGAGCTTGGTCTAGACACCATATCTATGGGACACGTGATAGGAACGTTCATGGAGCTTGTAGAGAGAGGAAAAGTACCTAAGGAGCTCTTGAGAGGTCTCAAAGTTGAGTGGGGTAATCCAGAGGTAATAGTGGAGCTAGTATGGAGAACAGCATACAGGTCAGGAATAGGAGATTACCTAGCAGAGGGAGCTAAGAGACTTGCAGAAACCTTCAACGATCCTGATGTTGCAATGGTAGTGAGAGGACAAGAGCTACCAGCATATGATCCACGTGGAGTACAGGGACATGGACTAGGATACGCTACAAGCAACAGAGGAGGATGCCACCTACGTGCATACATGATATCTCCAGAGGTTCTAGGAGTACCTAGACCAGTAGATAGATTCGATACTAAAGGAAAACCTGAAATGGTAAAACACTTCCAAGACGTGTTCGCAGTAGTAGACAGCCTAGTATTATGTAAGTTCACGACATTTGCATTATGGGTAGAAGACTATGTACCACTACTCTCAGGAGCAACAGGCTGGGACATAACTGAGGAAGAGTTCTGTAAGATAGGTGAGAGAATCTATAATGCAGAGAGAGTATTCAACATATTATCATTCGGAGATGGTAGACAATACGATACATTACCAAGAAGACTACTAGAGGAACCAATGCCAGAAGGACCAGCTAAGGGACATGTAGTGAGGTTAGGAGAAATGTTAGACGAGTACTACAGGTTGAGAGGATGGAAAGATGGTAGACCAACAAGAGCAAAATTAGAGGAGCTAGGATTGAAGTGGCTTGCTGATAGACTAGAAGAGGAAGGACTTTTACCAGAGTAAAAGATAGAACAACCTCATGTCATTTAAAATAGATGAGTGGATCGTAAAATTAGACGAAAATACTAGACCTAAAACAATAATTGTAGAACCATCTCTAGAATGTAACTTCTCCTGCCCATACTGTTTTCGAAGAACATTCTACGAAAACATACGTAGAAGATTTCTAGATATTGAACTATTCAAAAAGATTTCAGAAGAGTGTTATAGGGAGAACATAAGGAAGATAGTATTTACAGGATTCGGTGAACCAACACTTAACCCATATTTTCACGACATGTTAGATATATCGTTTAGAAAATTTGATAAAGTTGTATTAAACACTAATGGCAGTAAAATTCATGAGTTTGAGAGAGAAATATTAAGAAATTTAGACAAACTTGAACTAGTAGTAAGTATTCATGGTGAAGATACGTTTAATATTGTTGAAGATCTTATGAAGAAAGTTCAAGAGACTGGACGTAAGATACATACTAGAGCTATCGTAGTAATATCACGATCTAGTTATGATTCTCTTATTGAAATCTTAGATAGGTGTTTAAAATATTTTTCAATAATAATTATAACAAACATAATACCTATCGATGAGAGATCTCTCAAAGATTCATGTATAGACGATCAATTATGTGAGAATAATGTTAGAAATGTGTTAGCTAAATATGGATTTAAATTTATGTTTTCAGGTTCGTGTGTTAAGTCTGTAGATTTTAAGTTGAGAACAAGCATATTTGAGTGTCCATTCATAGATTCTAAAGCAATTTTCATACGTAGTGATGGTCTTGTATCACCATGCATGTTTATGAGTCATGGATGGAAGCTCTATTTGCAAGGTATTGAGAGAACTGTGACTCCTGTGATATATGGTGATGTGTCTGAGAATACTATAGTTGATATATGGAGGAGTCCCATATATGCTAAGTTCAGGTTTCTTGTAAAGATGAGACAGTTTCCTTCCTGTCTTGATTGTGATCTTGTTCAATATTGCACATTTACACTATCTAACGAACATGATTGCTGGGGTAATAGTCCATCATGCGCATTCTGCCCATTCGCGAGAAAGCTAGCTTACTGTCCTACCTAGATTATCCACATTGGTATATCTAGCTCACTAAACATATTTGAAAACCTCTCTATCCCAATCCTGTCAGGAATCTTCATAAGATGCCTAAACTCTGATAAGTATGGTAGAGAAATGAGTCCAGAACTTATCATAGGTTCATCATTAAGAATCTTATGAACATTAGTAATCTCAATATTACATCTCTTGCAGAAGAAACCCTTACCTTTACCTAGAGATTTCAAAGTTGATCCACATCTTGGGCATCTAGGATTTAATACTTTCACAAGTCTTCTACTCAGCTTTCTACATCCTTCAACATATATGAAATATTTTCCATCCTTAATACGTAGTCCTCCCCAAACCTCAACTATATCTCCCAAACTTTTTTCTAAGAATGTACAGGGGTCACCTATATGTCTATAGGAGAACACGTTAGGATCCTTCTCTGTAAAACATTGTAAGTGTCTGTCCTCTGTTCTAGATATCTTGATTATCTTAACTATAGTCTTATATGGGTTGAACGTTCTCATAATATTCTCTGAATATTCTAAGTGTATTCCTGTAGCTTGGTTTGTATGAAATAGAAGCCAACCTTCAATATCTATCTTAGCAATAGCTTGAACTAGAGATGATAGGAAGATCACGTGAAGAGGAGAGTCTCCTCTGACACCGTATATTACTGGGTCAGGACCGCTAGGAAATATCAATATTTTCTCGTTCTCTAGATCGATGTTAGCAAATGTATATAATCTAAATAAGTTGTCTAATAGTGAAAATATTTGTATATTAAGATCAATATTCTTCTTTATTGATGGATCACCATATGCAAGAAGCTCAAATGTTGAATCTCTATCTGGAATGAAACCCAAGCATGCTACAGCTCCAATCTTACCTCTCCCTCCGTGTATATATATGTTAAGTTTTCTACATATTTTATCTATCTGATCGCTTGTTATAACATCTGTTACAGCTTTCTTATAGACTTTGTATAATATTTTCAATTTTTCTAAATTATCGACAAGTGTTACAGCTATTCCTGGATCTGCTTTACCTCTCTTCTCCCTATACTTGTCTACTATTTCTCGAATATGTTCTATAAAGTCTTTTTCTGATATATCTTTCACATCTATTACTATTCTTACTGCAGCATTCCCACGTGTCTTGAACGGTATGTATGGGTTAAGTCTCACTAATGCAGGTAGTGGAATAATGTTCAAGTTTTCTTTTAGAAGCTCATGTATGAGCTTGTATGCTACATATGTTGTACATCCTCCAAAGTGACTATCATGATCATCTATTCCTAATAGTAGGAGCACTATCTTGATAGGTCGCTTAGCTTCCTAATTATCTCTTCAGCTTTCTGGCACTCATCTTTCAATCCTTTTGGAGGTCTCACGCCTCTCTGACCAAGGTATTTTCCTAGGTATCTTGCCTGTCCTTCACATTTTAAGAGTACTAGATGTAGGAACCTCATTCCTGTTCTTAAGATTATTGGGTTAGGACTATTGTTAACTACCTCTATCGTTAATGTTCCTTCAAATCCTGCATCAACGACCGTTGGTGGTATTGATAGTCCATATCTTGCTAACGTGCTTCTGAGATTACATAATCCTATTATGTTATCTGGAAGTTTTACATACTCTATGGTTGTTAGAAGTACGAAGTTTCTTGGAGGTATGACTATCTTTCCATCACACTTAACGATTCTGAAGTATTCTGAAGCATCATCTATGTTGCAGGGATCTATTGGAGTGTTCTCATATGCATATATTGCATACTCGTTACCGATTCTTAGGTCAATTCCGTTCTCTCTTATAGAGTCGTCAAATATGGGCTCTATCTTCAGTTTTCCCTCCTCTATCAATTTCTCTATCTCTGATCTAGCGAGGATCATCCTATGTTATCCTACTGGCAGATTTATAGGTGAGAAACATTTAATATATCTTATGTCAGTCTCATACATATGACATATCGTCAAGATCTTACGAGCATTTTCGACAGAATGTTAGGGAGATACGTCACCTTGCGGAAACTCCTTGATGTAATACCTTTATACTCCGTAGAAACTTGAACTTCTCGTGCTCAGCAAGGAGATCCTTGAACAGATAACGAAGGTAGATCCACTAGACGTGTGGAGAGTGCTCAAAGGTGCAGGAGTAAAGTATGTGAAGTTCGTGCTGTCAGACATATATGGAAGACCTAAATGTGAGATTGTTCAGATAGATGCTGCAAAAGACATATTTACTGGAGGAATGCCGTTTGACGGTTCATCAATACCTGCATATGCTACAGTAAACAGAAGCGACTTCGTTGCATTACCTGACTGTAGAAGTGTGTTCATAGAGACTTGGAATGGTGGTAAGCTTGCATCAGTGTTCCTCTCCGTCATAGATGACTCAGGATATCCACATCCACTAGATCCTAGGAACGTTCTTATGGCTGTGATGAACGAGATAAGGAAGAAGGGTTATGATGTGAAGGCTGGTGTTGAGATGGAGTTCTTCATAGTGAAGGTTGTTGATGGTAAGCCACAGCTAGTAGATCCAGGACTCTACTTTGAGGGGTATAATGTTCACATGCTCATGAAGCCTATACTTGAGATACAGACTCACTTCGAGCTAGCTGGATTTGGAAGCTCTAAGGTTCATCATGAGGTAGCTCCAAGCCAGTATGAGATAAATATACCTGCAGACGATCCTGTGAAGACTGGAGACAAGGTGCTGATGTTCAAGATAATGACTAAGGACATAGCTAAGCAGCATGGTCTAGAGACAACATTCATGCCAAAACCATTCTGGGGACTAAACGGAAGTGGAGCACATACTCACCTCAGCGTTCATGATGCTAAGACTGGAGAAAACTTGTTCAAATCTACTGAGAAGATAACAGAGACCTGTGCATATGCTATAGGTGGAATACTGAAGTACGCACGTGAGATAAGTGCCATAGTTGCACCAACAGTGAACTCATATAAGAGACTAGTACCTGGACATGAAGCACCAACAAGAATAGTATGGGGATACGCTAACAGGAGTGCTCTAGTTAGAGTACCATTCTACAAGAGGAAGATCAACAGGATAGAGTACAGAGAGCCAGATCCATCATTCAACCCATACCTCGCTCTTGCAGTGATGGCTCTAGCAATGATAAGAGGAATAGAGAACAAGATTGATCCAGGAGCACCAACAGAAGAGATAGCATACGAGCTACCTAACGTACCTGAGACACCTAAGCATCTAGGAGAAGCAATAGAGCTCTTCGAGAAGAGTGAGATAGCTCAGATGCTTCCACAAGAGCTAGTTAAGAAGTATGTTGAGCTCAAGAAGAAGGAGTGGGAGAGCTATTGTGCAGCTGTAGGAAAACCATGGGAGGAGACTGTAACAAAGATAACTGACTGGGAGTATGAGCAGTATCTACTCTTCGCCTAAGGAATAATCTCAGTACTATCTTCAATACCATCCTGAAAAACGTCCTCTCTTCTAATAACACCATTATGTATCAACTCTCTTACTCTATCACTTATCTTCAAAATATATGAGAGATACTCACGAGTAACCTCACACACAGCCTCAAACCCCTCATCACCCCAGGAACGCTCATAATATGCGTATAAGCATCTTCCACCACATAATTTAAACATGTTACAGCTAGTACATGGTTCACCAACAGTTACTATTTTCTGAACACCAGTCAACACATTACCTACCTCAGCCCACTTCTCTCTGACAGCTATTGGACATGCAAGTATTCTACCATCACTATTGATTGCAAATGCTCTATATCCAGCTCCACATGGTACTGATATGATATCTTTGAACAATATCTCTGTAAGAACTCCCGTTATAGGAACAATTTTCAAAACTATACCTCTCTCAGCAAAGTCTAAGAAGAGCTTCACAAGCCTCTTAATACCTGGAAGATATCTCTCCCTAGCCCACTTCTCAAACTCCCACCTCTCATACCATATCACATTAAGTTGCCAATGAACTTTGTCGAATAATCCTAACTTAATTAGGTGAGTAACGTCCCTATATATGTCAGAATCCTCTGTTACGGTCATTCTAGCAATTATCTCACCATTATAACCTATCTTACGTAAATATTTTGCAGCTTCAATAACCTTTCTATAAACTCCTCTACCTCTATACTTATCTGTTACTTCTTCTACACCATCTATTGATAGGAGTACGCAATCTATGAAGTTCCACACCCATTTAGGAACTTCATGTACTAGCGTACCATTAGTCTGTATTATGAATCTTCTAGCATTTACTGTCGTTATTACTCTTATTAGATCATTAATGTTTAGAAGAGGCTCACCACCATAGAAGCAGACGTTATCTCTATACTTTATGAGCTTTCTTAGAAGTTTCACATCATACTTAAGCTCGTATGGTACTAGATTCTCAGGAAATGATCCTCCACAGTATCTACATCTCAGATTACATTTTCCTGTCAGTATTATGAACCAGAGCCTTCTCACTTGTGTTATACTGTTCTCCAACGGGATTAGATAGTTTACTTGACTGAGATTGAAGTTCTTGGAGAAGCTTGAGTGCTTTCCTGACTATCTTCCTTATGATCCACCTCTTCTCTATTGTTCCATATAGTCTTATCGCTAGCTTTCTTAGACTTCCCACTTCTGTGAGTTGTTTCAAAATTTTCTTCTCTTCTTCACTTAGAGGAACATTGTAGTATAATGCTAATCTAGCAATCTCTACTGGACTTAGCTTAGCATTAACATCTTCATCAGATAAGTCAAGGTATTCTAATATCTTAAGCTCGAGTATTGTTACAGGAGTGTTTGGTCTAAGTTTACCATATATCTTCTCAAGCTCTCTAATTAGCTCTCTCCTGCTTGAAAAACCATCAAGTTTCGCATCTTCGTCTGTTAGATCACTAACCTTCTTGTATATTGTCCTAACTATCTCAGCCTTAGCTATGACCTTACCTCCACTATGTATGAAGACTTCTCGAAACTTTGGTTTAACTATGCCTAACCTTATTGTCCTAGTTATGCCTCCTACTCCACACTCCATTATCTTCTTGACATAGCTTGAACGTAGCATCAAGTGTCTTCCAAGGTATATTATCTTCGTCATTCTCTGCTTTTCATAATGATACGTGTTTCCCTCTTTTAAACGTTTGTATGAGGAATAACATATTAATAGTTCATGTCTACATCTGACACATGGATAAGAGACTACTAACTATTTTGAGATATCTAGCATTTGCTAGTTGCGTGATGTGTATAGTATATATGTTAAGTATTGGTGGAATAGTTACTTACTTGATCATAAATGGCGTAAGATTCTCATATTTGACAGGTCTGAAGACGATGATATACACGACTATAGGCGTCGTAATCTTCACCTCTATAGTGAACATGATGTATATTATAGCTAAGAGAGAAGCCGAAATGTACACTTCTAAGCGAAGATGAGTAGAAGGATCATACTTATAAAGTAGAGACATTCAACGTCAGTTGGTGGCTCATCTGGAAACAGGATAAACATATTCTCAGAATATGTACTAAGATGTCCAAGATGTGGAAGAGAGTACGAGCCAGATCCATACAGGTTCACATGTGAGAACTGTGGAGAGCTACTTGACGCTATACTAAACGTACATGAGAGAAACTTCAACATTAAGGAAGCAGCAGAGAAGAGATGGATAGGTGTATGGGCATTTAAGGAGCTTCTACCTAAGGTCAAGGAGATAGTTACCTTACGAGAAGGAAATACACCACTTCTACCACTCAACAAGGTTAGGGGAAGAGCATATGTCAAGTTTGAGGGTGCTAACCCGACAGGATCGTTCAAGGATCGTGGAATGACTATTGGAGTATCAATAGCTAAGTCAATAGGTTCGAGATATGTGATAGTTGCATCAACTGGAAATACTGCTGCAAGCGTTGCAGCATATGCAGCTAGGGGAGGACTCACATGTCTCGTAGTTATTCCTAAGGGTGGAATTGCACGTGGAAAGTTAGCTCAAGCTATACTTCACGGAGCAACAGTGATAGAGGTTGAAGGAAACTTCGATAAGGCACTCTCACTAGTCTTGGAGACTTTAGATAAGGTAGGTAAGAGAGGTATACTATATCCTCTCAATTCAATAAACGTGTGGAGACTTGAAGGACAGAAGACTACTGCATATGAGATATTTCTAGACATTGGTGTTCCTGATTATGTTATTGTTCCTGTAGGTAATGCAGGTAACATATATGCAATATGGAAAGGATTTAAGGAGCTTCATGAGCTCGGCATAATAGATAGATTACCTATAATGATTGGTGTACAAGCAGAGGGAGCATCACCAATAGCTAAAGCATGGAACCTTGGTCTCGATAAACCACTATTCATGGATAATCCTAGCACGATAGCATCAGCTATAAGGATAGGTAGACCAGTAAACTGGTATAGAGCATGGAGAGCAGTTAAGGAGAGTAATGGTACATTTATTACTGTAAGTGACGAAGAGATACTTCAAGCACAGAAGATGCTTGGGAGAGAGGGCATAGGTGTAGAGCCAGCTAGCGCAGCTAGCTTAGCAGGATATCTGAAACTTCTTGAGGAGGGACGTATAGGAAGAGATGATGTGTGTGTCCTCATAGCTACAGGACACGGATTGAAAGATCCTGACACTATACTCAAACTATCTTACAGATCAATAACTGTGAGAGATGTCATAGAGATAGTAAATTTAGTATCCTCAGGTCAGCTAGAGTAACTATGAGAGGTAGACCTCAAGTAACCATAGTTGGATCAGGAAGAGTTGGAACAGCATGTGCACTCTTCTTAATGATGAGGAACCTATGTGATATAAGGTTGATAGATGTCGTGCAAGGTCTTCCTCAAGGAGAAGCACTAGACATATCACATGCAGCATCAATATTGGGAATAGACGTCAACATAGAGGGATCAAACGACCTAAAAGATGTAGAAGGGTCAGATATAGTAATCATAACCGCAGGATTCGCAAGAAAACCTGGCATGACGAGAGAGGAGCTAGCTATAGAGAATGGAAAGATTGTGAAAGAGATATGTGAGAAGATTAGAGAACATGCTAGAGAGAGCATAGTCATAGTTGTTACAAATCCTGTAGACATAATGACCAACGTAGCTCTAAAGGTGCTAGGGTTCCCTAGAGAGAGAGTAATAGGTTTCAGCGGAATACTAGACTCAGGAAGGTATAGGTACTTCATAGCTAAGAGACTTGGAGTATCAGTAAGATCTATCGAAGCATACGTGCTTGGTCAACATGGTGAGAAAATGATACCTCTAGTATCTAACTGTAGAGTATGTGGAATACCTATAGTTAAGATCCTCCCTCAAGAAGAGATTGAAGAGATTAGGAGAAGAGTTATCAAAGCTGGTGAAGAGATAATAAAGTTGAAGGGTTGGAGTGCATCTCATGCTGTAGGTGCTGGAGTATCTGAACTAGTTGAAGATATCTTAAAAGATCGTAGAAAGCTTGAGAATGTGTCTATAATGCTTAGAGGAGAGTATGGTGTAGATAATGTTGTTGCAGAAGTTGTTGCAGTAATCGGAAAGGACGGTGTAGTTAAGGTTGTGGAGTTAGAGATGAGTGAGGAAGAGAGAAAAGCCTTCCAGGAATCTATTGAGTGGATTCGTGAAGTCACAGGTAAAGTTCTTGTCAGTCTAGGTCTAGCATAGTTCAGTTCTTTCCATTACCCTTACTATCCTTATCGGACTCAGCTATAACACTCTCAAGATTCATTATCATCTCTTTAGCATTCTTATAGAACTCATCTAGCCTTTCCTGAAGCATCTTCTTGATCTCTTCCAGAGGTCTAGGATAGTACACGTATGTGTAACCTCCAGAGCGTGATAACGTCTGTCTTCTCTCTATGAAGTTCGACTTATGTAACTTAAGTATTGTTCTCTCTATCGCGCTCCGCGACTTTCCTAGTAGCTGAGTTAGTTCACTAACTGTTAATGGTTCTCTATTTCTCTCATAAATTCTAAGCATGACTATATATATGTCGAAGTCACACTGAGATAGTCCTGTTAATGTGCGTAAGATTTCGTAGAACTTCAACATATCCTCTCTATTCTCTGTAGCGGATTTTATAATACTACTCATAGACGCTACCCAGAGAATCTCTATGGGTAGGAGATTAAAGTGTCGAGAGTGTTCGAAGGTTCGAATATGTGTAACACATGTTGTATTCGTTTATTGTAGTGTACATTTTTCGTTTATTGCAGTACAAGGTCTTATAAGTAGATTATTACCAAATCTTTTTAAGTGAGAGTATTTAAGTATTAAATGTCATGTCGGAGATACGTATCGAAGAGGTTCCACAGAGAAGATTTGAGAGAGTTGGACTTCACAGTCACATAAAGGGACTAGGCGTCAGAGATGGAAAAGTAGAGTTTATGGCTGATGGATTTGTTGGTCAGGTAGAGGCTAGAGAGGCAGCTTACTACGTAGTGAAGCTCATAAAAGAGGGCAAGTTCGGAGGTAAGGCCGTCCTCATAGTTGGTCCACCAGGTACAGGTAAGACAGCTATAGCTATAGGAATAGCTAGAGAGCTTGGACCTGACACACCATTCGTACAGATATCAGGTGCTGAGATATATAGCATGGAGATAAAGAAGACAGAGTTCCTGATGAGAGCTCTTCGAAGAGCTATAGGTATCAGGATAAGAGAGTGGAGAAAAGTGTATGAGGGAGTTGTCAAGAGCATAGACATAAGATATGGAAAGCATCCATATAACCCATACCTACAGATACCTGTAGGAGCGGTCATAAGATTGAAGACTAGAGATGACGAGAAGACTCTGAAAGTTCCTGCAGAGGTTGCTGTTCAGTTAATAGAGCTTGGTGTTGAGGAGGGTGACATAATAATGATAGATGCTGAGACAGGTAGAGTCATAGTCGAGGGTAGGGTTGAGGAGGAGGCTGCAGAGAAGTATGACATATCTATAAAGAGGAGGTCTGAGATTCCTAAGGGACCAGTATTCAAGGAGAAGGAGATCGTTAGGTTCTTCACGTTACATGACCTAGACATGTACTTTGCTAGACAGCAGGGACTTGTATCAGCAATGTTGTTCGGGTTCACTATAGAGGAGAGGGAGATACCTGCAGATGTGAGAAAGATGACTGATGAGAACGTTAGGAAGCTTATTGAGGAAGGTAAGGCTGAGCTTGTTCCTGGAGTACTCTTCATAGATGATGCACATATGCTAGATATAGAGGCTTGGGCATTCCTCTCAAGAGCAATGGAGAGCGAGCTATCACCAATAATAATACTAGCAACTAACAGAGGATTAGCAAAAGTGAGAGGAACAGATGAAGTATCACCACATGGAGTACCTCTAGACATGCTTGATAGATTAATAATCATAAGAACGAGACCATACACAGAGCAGGAGGCTAGAGAGATAATTAAGATAAGAGCTAGAGAGGAGAAGATCGATCTGACAGATGCAGCTCTAGATGCTCTAACGAAGATAGCTATGGAGCACAGTCTAAGATATGCAATACAGCTACTCGCGCCAGCACAGGTTAGGGCTAAGGAGCTTGGTAGAGAGAAGGTTGATAGAGAGGATGTAGAGTACGTGAAGAAGCTGTTCATGAGCGTGAAGGAGAGTGTTGAGTATTGTAAGAAGTATGAGCAGCTACTATTAAAATAATTAGCCACCGTAATAGAACGTGTAACTTGCTTCAAAACCAGACCAGGAATAGACTATAACTTGATAAGAGTTAGACTTTATCAGTACACACTTAAGATCAATCTCAACACTATGTTCAGGAGTTACAGTAACAGGAAGCTGTGTTATTGGTGTACATGATACTAATTCTGTTATTGATGGAGCAGCAACTCTGAGAACCTTAACATCAGTGATGTTTATTGGAACCTCACCTGTATTTAACACATATATTGCTAAGGTGTCCGTACTCGAGGAGTAGTTTACTGCTGTTATTATGAACGACTTTATTGCTGAGTATTTTGTTGCTGCTGAAACTGAGCTCGAGACTACGGATGATAAGTACATGTATACTATGGGTATTAGAGCACCAACAAGAGCTAATAATAGTACAGCACCAACAACGTTTTCTAATCCACTACGCTTCTTAGATCTGAGCATGCTTATCTACTAGTCACGTAACACTATATTAAGCATTTGGCTTCACTTCTCTTCCCTTAATCTCTTAGGAACGGAATCTTTTTATACTTAGTACAGGGGAGTAACTTGCTATATGTCTCGTGAAGGAGTAGCACCAGTACCAGAGGGAGAGTTTCTAGTACCTATTGAGAAGTACATGTTTGCAGGTGTCAGATTAGGAACACGTGTATCAAATGCATATCTAGAGAAGAGAGGATTCATATTCGCTGTAAGGCATGATGGACTGAGAATATTTGATCTGAGGAAGATAGATGAACGTATAAGGATTGCTGCAAAGATGATAGCTAGGTATGACCCCTCGAAGGTAGTGGTAGTATCAGCTAAGCCGTATGGATGGCGTCCTGTAGAGATGTTCTGTAAGTTTACTGGTTGTAGACCTATAACTGGAAGATTCATACCAGGAACATTTACTAATCCTAGAGCATCATACTACATAGAGGCTGACCTACTCGTAGCAACTGACCCTAAGGTTGATACTCAAGCTATAACAGAGGCTGCTCAGCTAGGTATTCCCGTGATAGCTCTAGTAGATACAGACACTCCATTCCACTTCATAGACCTAATGATACCTTGTAACAACAAGGGTAGGAGAAGCCTAGCTCTAATATACTGGCTACTTGCTAAGCTTGTCCTAATTGAGAGAGGACTACTCAAGCCTGGTGAGGATCTTCCAGTACCTCCAGAAGAGTTTGAGACCAAGCTAAGGGAGATCGAGTGAAGATAGAGGAACTATACGAGACTGATAAATATACTGTACATACAGTACCTGTGAATGATGGTGAACTTATAATTCTCCTACCAAAAAACCATACTAAAGTAAGAACCGTCCTAATACTTCCAGAATCCGACTGTCGAAACTTCATTCTTCTAGCAGTCCTTCTTGTTAAGAACATGTTTAGAGTAGTTCTAGCATGTCCACGTGTTACAGGTATAGATACACGTCATATTAAGCTTCATAATCAGATAGTAGTATCTGAACATGAGAATGAGATACATGTGATCTGTAACGATAGTGATCATGTGGTAAGGTGGGATATGTCGTTAGATAACATACTTAAGATACTGAATAAAGTTGTTGAGTGTAGAGAACGTGAGGATACCTCTCTTCATAGAGCTAAGTAATAGGAAAGTACTAGTTCTTGGAGGAGGACAAGTAGGCACCCATAGAGCTAAGAAGTTTGCTGAAGCAGGTGCACGTGTAGTAGTACTATCAAGAGAGTTCACGGAAGAATTGAAAAGACTCAGCAGAGAGGGAAAGGTAGTACTATACCAGGTATCTCTAGATAGAGAGACAGCACTATCATTTGTAGAAGCATGGATAGCATGGGCTGACATCGTAGTATATACTATTCCTGATGAAGAACTAGCAAAAACTGTTAGAGAACTCTGTAAAAGATATTCAAAACTACTAAACGATGCGACAGATGCAGAACATACAGATGTCGTAGTTCCTTTTGAAGGTTCTGTAGATGGTATAAGGATAGCTGTAACAACAGAAGGAAGAAGTAGTACTTTCGCTAGGATACTTAGAGACTGGATAATAGATCAGATAAGACATAACGAGAAATTGAAAAATCTAGCAAGATCCTGGTTCAAAGCTAAGAGTATTATAAAGAGAGAAGTCAAAGATCCTAAGAAGAGGATGATGATTTATAGAGAATTAATGAATAGTGAAGAATTTCTAAAGATAGCTCAGACAGGAGATCTCAATAAAGTTGAGCAGTTTGTGAAGAAGATTATAGAGAATGTATTGAGAAGATAAGAATATTAAAGTCAGAGCAAGTATAGAGATTAGTAGATATGACTGACATAGTTGAAGAAATTAGAAGAAGATGGAGATGTCCAAAATGTGGTACAGGTGATCCATACATAAACGAGCACTCTTTCACAGGTAGTGGACTATCAAGATTATTAAACTGGCA
Organism: Thermoproteota archaeon; assembly: GCA_013153895.1. GTDB lineage: Archaea > Thermoproteota > Thermoprotei > Thermoproteales > Thermocladiaceae > JAADER01. Next base: position 15,896 of record JAADDN010000078.1, read on the forward strand.
AGCTTATACTTACATAGCAGTAACCTGTAGACATTGTGGATATACTGAGTTCTATAATAAGGAGATATTGACAGGTAAGAAAGATACTTTAATGCAGATCCTGGACCTACTCTTCGGACGTTAGTAAGTAGTTTCCTGGACTAATTCTAAAGAATCCACCTGAAATAACAATGTTATTCCCACTTTCTGAGACTACTCTCATGTAGATAGGTACGCTCTCCCTCAATAAACGACACTTCATGTCATATATGATTATCCTAAACGTGTATAACACACCATTCAGAGGATTTCTTATCCTTAATATTATGGTCTTCTGATCTGTCTGAGTAACCTCAAATAGATTTCTATATGAGTCAGAGTACACAAATACTAGATGGTAAAATGGGGAGTTTGTTAGAAGCTTAATTTCGAACTCTCTAACAGCATAATTATCATTGTTAGGTCCTACCGAGACCTTCAACACATATACACAACTACTCTTATAGTAAGCCCAGATACCAATCACTGCGTGAGGTGATGCTACAAATCCATAGAACTTGCCGACATCACCTAGCTTAAGTTCTTCATAGCTCTTTCTTACTATACTTATCATGTTGAGATGAGGAAGAACTAGTACAAGAGTGAGTGCTGTAAATATGAGGATTATTATTATGCAGATTCTCAGATGCTTGGTAACCATGTTTGTAAGATGGTAAAGTTATTTAAATCTTTTTCGTAAAGTATGTAACTGTGATGAGAACTCCCCAGTATGATTGATGATTAGAATTCCTTTAGCTGATCAGCAACTTATATAAATGCTCTTTACATAATATCTCTTAGCCCCACCTCCTCGAGAGGTCGGTGGGACCGACCTCAGTGAGAGGGGGTTCCGTCGGGCCGAGAGACATCTTAACTAATTATTGTTATCTCAACATCCTGTTTTGTAGACTTCTCTATTAGAATCTTGTAGTGAGATCTTATCTTCTTTCTATGTTCTTTAGGTATTTTTGATATGTATGTTCTTCCTATAAATTGTTGAGATATTTGTTCAATTTTTTCTAAGAATGCATCAACATTTGTCGTCTCTATATTAAACTTCTTTATCTCGTATATTGTTGCTTTCTTGAGACTTTTCTCCCTATTTATCATATATATTCCACAACAGTCTTCGGCCTTATATAGTACATTTATTTTAGGGTCTTTACAGGTTGCTAAGCTAATATTATACTTTTCTGCTTCTTCTTTAAACTTTTTAATGATAGTTCTCGTCCATGAGTCACATGGTTTTACTAGTCCTCCCAGTTCTGTATATGGTTCCCATTCTACGTTTCCTATCTCTGGTATCTGTTCTCTGAGTTTTGAAAGTAGAGGTCTTTCTATTCTTAGTGGCTCAATTATTATCTGGCTCACAGAGAGCTCTCTACATAGTTTAACTACTTGAGAATACTCTACATCTGCTATACCTGGTATCGTTGGTTGATATCTTAGTACCACATTTATACCATGTTGTTTAAGTGTTTCTATCATATCTACTCTCTGCGATGGTGTTGGAGCTCTTGGCTCAAGTATCTTCGCTTTTGATTCATCTAACGTACATAGTGATACCTGTATGAGCACTAGATTCTTATCTGCAAGCTTTAAGACTTGTTCAAGTATATAATCTCTTCTAACTAAGTTTAGACTTTTCGTATTTATTATTAGTGGTATATCATGAATATTGCATAGCTTCAAGACGTGCTCTGCTCTGACAAGTGCTCTATCTTGTAGTGGCTCTACGAGAGTAGACATTCTGAATACTGGTATCTTCTGTAGGTTCTCTGATGCATATTTTATGAATCTTCTAAACTCTTCTAGATGTCTCAATGTTATTCCTCTATCACTTACTCTGTACCATCTCGCATAGCAGTATCTACAGGCTAGCTCGCATGTTGAGTCAGTCTCTACTCTATATATTGAGTAGCAGTACGTGCTTATTATTGATGATGGATTTATTATGAGCGTTGTCACGCATGTTATTCTTCTGATACTGGATATATACAGTATTTCAGTGATAGCACACCTTTCAATCCTTCTAGCTGGTTCGCGAGCTCCTTGACCTCTTTCAATTTTCCTTTAACGGCTATTATCTCCATGCACATGGTCTTGCTAACATGTATATGCATTGATGCTCTAATTATCTCATCATGCTGATGCTGTAGAATCGTGAGCTTAGTATCAGCCTCATAGTGACCAGTCTCGTAGAGAACTATCAGGACACCACAGACCACGTCCTCGTCCTTACCTAGGACCCAGGACTTGTCCATTATGTATGACTCTATTGCTGAAGTTATGACATGACTACGCGTCGTGTTTAGCTCCTTAGCTAGCTTATCTACTAGGTCAAGTATCTCCTTCTTTATTGATATGCTTGTGCGGACAGTCGACATCTCTCTCGTAAAATATCTCTATCTTAGTTAAAACAGTATCGACTAGATCAACAAAGGTTTGTGAGAGTTATCTTAAGATAATGTCAACATATTCGAGGAACGAGACTCCCTCTAAGAGGCTCAACTATCCTGAGCCCCCCAGACACTGTCTTACATACTACGGTTCCTCTAAACTTCTCACTCTCTCTCACCTCTCCAATTATAGCTGCATCTTCCATACCCGCTGAGTGAAGTTCTTCTACGAGTATTGGAGCTATCTCTGAGTCTACTGCTATAGTCATGACTCCCTCACATGCTAGATATAGTGGATCTATCCCCACTATCTCACAGAACTTCTTAACTTCAAACCTTATCGGTATCTTGTCCTCATATATGAGGATTAGAGTACCTGTATCTCTAGCCCACTCGTTCAAGACTTGGGCAAGACCACCACGTGTAGGATCTCTCATAGCATGCACCTTATCTAGATACTTCTCAACTATGTCTAATAATGGTCTAAGTAGTGGCCTACAGTCACTATGTAGACCATACTTCTCAGCATTGATTCCCTGCTGAAGAGCCATTATCGTAGCTCCATGCTCAGCTATGCTACCTGTAACAATTATCTTATCACCAGGTCTCAGCTCTCTATCTATTACTGGTCTACGAGCTATACCTAGCCCGACAGTGGTCATGACTATCTTATCTATCTGACCTCTAGGCATGACCTTCAAGTCTCCACCTATTATTGGTATATTTTCTCTTGTTAAGACTTCTATGAATGATGTTGTTATTTTATCAACAGTATCGATATCTATGCCCTCCTCTATTATTATTGAGTCTAGCACTGCTATTGGTCTAGCACCCATAGCTACTAGGTCATTTATTGTTCCTGATGCAGCAAGCTTACCTAAGTCTCCACCTGGGAAGAATATTGGATTTACAGTATATGCATCAACTGTCACAATAAGGTACTTATCTCCAATTTTTATACATGCTCCATCATCTAGAACATCTATACCAGCACCTTCAGGAGTTCTCTTCAATATGTCAGGTACCTTCGATAGTATGAGCTTGTTTAGAAGTTCTAGAGTCTTCTCTCCACCTGCCCCGTGTGCAAGTGTTACACTCACGCTATGTTTATAAGTATCTTGTCTACCTATTAAGCAGAACTTTTATGATCGATCTATGAGGTAATTAGTAAATCCTTAATTAACGATATAACGCATCTGAAGTCAGCTAGGTAAGACTTAATTTATATGTAGTCCGCATTA
>JAADDN010000202.1 GCA_013153895.1 Thermoproteota archaeon
TACCTAAGTATGGAGAGGTATCACCAGTACCAATAGCATGGTGGTTCTTCCCACTATTCTACGGCTGGATGTTCCCAGACGTTGGACATGGCATACTGATATTCCTCCTAGGACTACTACTAGCCTGCTGGAAATACAAGGGCTCTAACAAGGTTCTCAGAGCAATATTCGACGGCAAGAGATTCGTAGATTGGGGAATAATATTCATGCAGTGTGGAATCTGGAGCATAATATTTGGATTCATAGAGGCAGGAGACTTCTTCGGAGTACCATTACGCATGCTAGGCATACCATCACTCTACGAGCTCATGGAGCCAACACCACTGAAGCTGATGGAAGAGCATAAAGCACTGACATTACAGAACCTGCTAGAGGCGATAAAGGCTGAAGGAGGATTCACACCAATGATACATTCAATATTCATAACGTTAGGATGGTCAATAATAGTTGGAATATTCATACTAGCAGCATCAGCATACTTGAAGACCGTAAACTATGTTAGACTAGGATACAAGTACGATGCTAAGTACTATGCAATATTTGGAACAATAGTACTCATATTCGCGTTCTGTCTATCATCACTAGGACTAGTACCACTGAGACCACTAGGAATAACAATAGCACAGCAGATACATGCACATCCAGAGCTTGCGACACCACTAGACTGGGCATACCTATGGTTCGTACAGCTAGTAACAGGACCATTATACTATAGTGGAGGATGGCATATGTATGCACCAATGTCCTACAGGATAGCTTGGGCCATAGCTACGATAGTGATGGTGATAATAGTCATAGCTGTAGCATTAGCAGACAAGAAGAAGCATACTCACCTACATGAGCCTCTCATGACATATGGTGTAGAAGCTGCAGAATCATACTTCGCATGGGGATTCGCAAACGTGATATCATTCATGAGGCTTGGAATAGTAGCCATAGTCCATGCTGTACTGACCGCACTAGTAGTATGGGGTACATATGCAATAGCAGTATTCGCAATGCACTCATGGACTGCAGGTCTAGCATACCTAGTATCATTACTGCCAGGTGGAATAATTGGCTTCCTAGTGTTTAGAATATTTGGAAAGAAGTTCGCAAGCGGCTTCCTAGCATTCTGTCTACTAGGCGTAGTAACAGGAGTAGCTGGAGCAATACTACACTCAATGAGTCTAATAATGATCGCAGTATGGATATGTGCAATACTAGGTAACATATGTGTAGTAATATTTGAAGGCCTAGTAGCATTCATACAAAGCCTCAGATTGCACTTCTACGAGATGTTTACAAAGTTCTTCATAGATGGTGGAATACTGTTCCAGCCATTTAAGATAGGATCACCAATAGTTAGAATACGCATAGTCTAACGGCTGATGATGGACATATAAGAACACAGGTACCACATAATGAACATATCTCAATATCTATTTTAACTCTCTTCCCATTATCTTTCTCAACTATTATAGCACCCTTCTGACAATTATCAACACAGAGTTCACATCTCTTACATTTCTCATCTATTATGATGGGTCTAATCTTAACTAATCTATACATTATTCACTCAACCTAATAATAGAGTTATAGTTTAAGACTATTTCTTACTAATGAGAGAGATCATGCGTGGATTATTCATAGGAAGATTTCAACCATTCCACTTAGGACATCTTAAGGCACTTGAGTGGATACTTACACAAGTTGATGAAGTAATTATAGCAATAGGTTCAGCAAATGTAGCATTAACGTTTAAGAATCCTTTCACAGTTGGTGAGAGAATCGAAATGATAACGAGAGTAATGAGAGAGCTTGAGCTGATTAATAAAATATACATATGTTCTGTGCCAGATACATGTGGAGAGATGCATACGATATGGCCAGCATACTTAAGACATTGGTGTCCAAAATTTGATGTCGTCTTCACTAACGATCCTCTATCTCAACTATGTTTAGAATATGCTAACATTGAGTATAGGAGCATACCCTTCTTTAATAGAGAAAAATTATCAGGTACTCACATAAGAACATTAATAGCTAAAGGTGATCCAAAATGGAGAGATCTAGTACCACCTCAAGTAGCTTCTTACTTAGAGGAGATAGGAGGAATTGAACGTATAGTTAAGCTCGCGAGAATGGAAAAAGTAATATAAGACCTCAACGATCAGTATATTAGAATGTCCTCAAGAAAGTTATATACCTGCCTACGATGTGGAAAATCCTTCTCTAAGGAAGATCTAGACGCATTAGCAGGTATGGGAGTAAAATGCCCATTCTGTGGATACAGGATAATAATGAAGAACAGATCACCATCAGCAAAGAGAATTAAAGCTAAGTGAAGTAGAGATCTATAAGGTCAAGAATTAGCTTAACAACAGTAGAACAATAAGTGAGACCTGGATCCACACTAGGACAGTACTCTACAACATCACACAATACTCTTGAAGTTCTGCATGTGATGTACCTAAGAAGTGAAAGAATGTTCATGAGCTCCTCATAACTTAATCCTCCGTAACCTTCTGGATTAGATACGGCAGGCATACATGATATGTCTAGGACATCAAGATCAACAGATATGTATACTAGGTCGATCTTCGTAATAGTGCTTACGAAATCTTTCATAGTTCTTAATAATATTCCATTATTCATCTCTCTAAAATCGTTTATATTGATCATAAGTATTCTATCTTTATTCATTTTAACAAAATTCAATTCTTCATCGTCAAATGCTCTAGCACATAGATGTATTAGGTAGATATTATCTTTTTCTTCTATAAGTCTTCTCAGATGTGTTGCATGTGATAACTTCTGACCTAGTGGCCATTCATCTCTCATATCTAGGTGTGCATCAAGTACTATGAGTAGTACAGTATCTCTTATTCCTGTACATGATGCATATGTTATTGTATGTTCTCCACCTATTAGAATAATTTTTCTTAGGTCTTTCATTATTAGTTCTTTAATAGTCTCTCTTATTCTTCTAACATTTTCAGTTATGTTTCCATGTAGTAGAGCTATGTCTCCTAGATCTCTTATGTTCTTATTAGTTATGTTTCTTAATGTTGATGTTGTTGCTTCAAGGTATGGAGATACTTGTCTTATGATTGTTGGTGCGTATTTTGTTCCTTGTCTGAAGCTTGTTGTATCTTCTAGTGGTATGCCTATTATGTAAATGTTTTCGAGGTCCCCTATACCTGTCTGTGATTGAATGAATGTTGATGTTGGTTCTACTATATATGTCACATGTCTGTGCTATGGAAGCATAATTTATAAGTTAAATCATTCACATGTCTCTAGTCAGTGATGAGCAAGGAGAGGAGCGAGATACTTATGGAGTACCTAGTTACTAGAGGCTTCATCTGGCCTAGTTTTGAGATCTATCGTAGCATGGTTGAGGTTGGAGGCTTCTATGATTATGGTCCTCTTGGGGTTGAGCTGAAGAGAAACATTATTGAGAAGTGGAGGAGAGTATTCATCTATCCTTATCAGGACATTATTTATGAGATTGAGACTCCAATAATAATGCCTGAGATAGTATTTCAAGCTAGTGGTCATCTTGAGCATTTCACAGATTACATAGTTGAGTGTTTGAAGTGTGGTAGAAAGTATAGAGCAGATCATCTTGTGGAGGAGGAGCTTAAGAAGAGGGGAATAAACATTAGAACTGAGGGTCTATCTGAGAGAGATATTGAGAAGCTCATTATTGAGCATGGCATAAGATGTCCTCAATGTGGTGGTGAGCTAAGTAAGGTGTACAGGTTTAACCTACTCTTCAGAACGACGATCGGACCATATAGCAATAATGTAGGCTACATAAGACCTGAGACTGCTCAAGGAATGTTCGTATCATTTCCAAGAGTCTTCGATCTAGCTGGTAGGAAGCTTCCGTTTGGTATTGCTCAGATCGGTAAGGTTGGTCGTAATGAGATATCTCCGAGGCAGGGTCTCATAAGGTTGAGAGAGTTCTCTCAGATGGAGATAGAGCTGTTTTTCGATCCTAAGAATCCTACATGTCCGTTTCTAGACGATGTTAGAGATGTTACTGTACGTGTAGTTACTGAAGATGAGGTTAAGAAGGCTATCGAGGAAGGTAGAGATCCTGTACCTATAGAACTTAAGCCTAAGGACATAATTGAGAGAAGGATCGTTCCTAATGAGTGGATGGCTTTCTACATGGCTCTAGCAGTAGTCTACTTAAATGAGCTTGGAATACCTGTAGATCATCAGTATTTTCTAGCTAAGTTACCTGAAGAGAGAGCTCACTATGCAGCATGTGCTTTCGATCAGATGGTCTACTCAGAGAGGTTTGGATGGATAGAGGTTAGTGGTCTCGCATATAGGACAGACTACGACTTATCTAGGCATGAGAAGTTTAGTGGTAGAGAGCTTAGAGCTGAGAGAACATTAGAGAAGCCTATTGAGGTTGAGACTGTGAGAGTGTACCCTAATCCTCAGAAGATTAGGGAGGTATATGGAGATAAGGCTAGAGAAGTCATGAAGCTCATAGCTAGCATAGATGAGGAGAATGCTAGAAGATTAGCATCTGGCGAGAGCATTAAGCTGGGAGACTATGTTATAAGTCCTGAGATGGTGTTCATAAAAGTTGAGAAGAGGAAGATAACTCGTGAGAAGTTTGTTCCACATGTTGTTGAGCCATCTTTCGGTATAGATAGGATAGTCTATGTCACACTAGAACACGCATTTACGCTAGTTGATGGTGATAAGATTCTTCTTAAGCTTCCTCCTGACATAGCTCCAATAAAGGTAGCAGTACTACCACTTGTACGTAAGGAGCCTCTAGTGAGTATTGGTGTTAAAATTGCAAGAGAACTATATAGGAAGGGTCTGAAAGTACTTTATGACGATGATGGAAGTATTGGTACTAGATATTCAAGATGTGATGAGCTTGGTATACCTATAGCCATAACTGTTGATGATAGGACTGTTGAGGATAATACTGTCACGTTGAGAGATAGAGATACTAAGATGCAGGTTAGAGCTAAGATAAGTGATGTCTATAACATAGTTAGGTCAGTTATAGAGGATAGAAAGAACCTGCTGAACCTAGGTAAGGAGCTTGGTCTAGAACTTGTCGAGAGAGCTTGATCGCATATTTTTAAACCTTTAAGAAGAATATAGGTTGGTAACTATGTCAAAGCCGGAGGAGAAGAGAAACACTGAGCAGAGCGTGGGAAGTGAGGAGAGCAAGGTTGAGACTGAGCCTCAGCCTAAGCTGATAATACCACCCTTCCTGAGACCTGACATGTTTAAGAAGGAGGAGAGAAAGGAGAGGAAGGAGAAGAGGATACGTCTCAGGAGAAGTAAGGAGGTTGATGAAGGTAAGGCTAAGATAAATCCTGAGCTTGCACAGGAGCTTGAGATAAAGGATAAGGTTGAGGTCGTAGTTGTAGGTGGAGGTTCTAGAGAGAGGAGGTACGTGTTCACGGTAATATTTGATGTTCGAGTACCTAAGAACGAGATCTGGTGTAATGAAAATGAGATGAAGAGGCTTGGAATAGCTGACAACACGATGGCTACAGTCAGAGCTTACAGATTATGAGGAAGATAAGAGCTATACTTCTAGAGAGAGGAGTAGTTGTTCCTGATGTGGAGTCTGCAAGAGCATTATATAAGGCAGGATTTTATGGAAAGTTCATAGGTCATGAGAAGGTTAAGCTTAATGAGGTAGATAACATATCAGCACCATTACAGTTATCGATCATTGAGGCACTATACTTAGCTGAGAAGGGCATAATAGAGATATATCGTCCAGATGGTACAAAGGTGAGTCTAGATGAGCTGAGAGAGATTGGGAGAAGACTGATCAAGAACTTCGACTTCATATATAGGATCTATAAGGAGCTTCGAGAGAAGGGTCTAGTTGTGAAGAGTGGGCTGAAGTTCGGTGCATTATTTGCAGTATATGAGAAAGGTCCAGGTATAGATCATGCACCAATGTTAATACACTTCATAGAACCTGACAGAGATATAAATGCTCTAGACATAACTAGAGCTGCAAGATTATCACACAGCGTTAATAAGAGATTCGTGTTAGCTACCTGGAACAAGGTTGAGAACAGGATAGATTATGTAGCATTCGAATGGTGGACTCCTTGACAGTAATGCTTATAACTTTACTAGATCGTTGAGATGGTTCAGGTGGTTTCTATTGATCTATTCGTGCTAGATCAGAGACTTGATGTGAAGAAGGTTGAGGATAGTGTAAGAAGATTCTGGAGTGAGCATGATATTCCAAAGAAGTGGAGAGAAGTAACCTGGACACGACCAGTATTCACGTTCTTGGAAGGTCCACCAACAGCTAACGGTTATCCACATGTTGGTCATATTAGAGGAAGAACGTACAAGGACATAGTACTGAGGTTCATGAGACTTAGAGGATATGAAGTGTGGGCTCAAGCTGGCTGGGACGAGCAGGGCCTACCTGTAGAGCTTGAGGCTGAGAAGAAGCTTGGGTTCAAGACTAAGAAGGATGTTGAGAAGTATGGTCTAGACAAGTTTAGTCTAGAATGTAATAAGCTTGTAGATTACTATCTCGAGTACTGGAAGAAGTATGCAACAGAGCTTTTAGGATTGTGGCTAGATCTTGAGAATGCGTATGAGACTCGTAGAGCATACTATATAGAGCATGTCTGGGCATTTATTAAAGAAGCTTGGAAGAGAGGACTCCTATTTGAGGATTATAGAGTATTACCGTTCTGTCCTAGATGTGAGACTGCTCTAAGTGATGCTGAGGTTGATCTAGGTTATGCAGAGAGGGAGGATCCTTCAATATTTGTGAAGTTTCCTGCAGCTGATGAAGAGAACACGTATTACGTGATATGGACAACGACTCCATGGACGTTAATAGATAATGAGGCTATATCAGTGAACCCGAACTTCTACTATGCTAAGGTAAGGGTAGAGGTTAATGGTAGAGTAGAGTACTGGTGGCTTGCTGAGGATCTAGTAAATGTTCTAATGGGCAAGTTCGGTATAGAGAAGTATGAGATTGTTGAGAGGAAGAGAGGAGAAGAGTTGAAGGGTAGGAAGTATAGGCACATATTTGCAGATGATGTTCCAATACATAAGGAGCATGATGACAAGGCACACTACATCGTTACAGCAGACTTCGTGACTCTCGAGATGGGTACAGGACTAGTACATACAGCACCTGCACATGGTCCAGAAGACTTCGAGGTAGCTAGACAATATGGATTACCAATAACGAACCTAGTACGTCCAAATGGAGTATTTGATGATGCTGCAGGACCATTCGCAGGTAAGTACTGGATGGATGTTTCTAAGATGGTTATAAAGATCTTGAAGGAGCGTGGACTTCTTGTACATGAGGAGACTATTGTCCACAAGTATCCTCACTGTTGGAGATGTGGTACTCCTCTCATATATAGAGCAGATCGTCAGTGGTTTATCAAGATAAGTGCTCTAAGAGACCTAATGGTTTCCGAGTTAAAAAAGGTTAAGATATTTCCTGAACATCTGAGAGATAGATTTGAGAACTGGGTTGCAAATGCGAGAGACTGGACAATATCTAGAAGTAGGATATGGGGAACACCATTACCAGTATGGAGATGTAAGAACGATCCATCAAAGATACTCGTCATTGGAAGTATTGAAGAATTGAAGAAGCTTGCAAGAGAGCTCCCAGATGTTCCTGATGACCTCCTAGTTCATAGACCATGGATAGACATGGTGAAGATATGTACAGAAGATTGTGAAGAATGGATCAGAGAACCATACGTCATGGACGTATGGTTAGACAGTGGTGTCGCCTGGATAGCTAGCATTAATGGTCTAAGAAATAGAGAACTATTTGAGAAGCTATACCCATATGACTGGGTTACAGAAGGAATAGATCAGACACGTGGATGGTTCTACTCTCTCCTAGCAACATCAGTAGTATGGATGGGAAGAGCACCATACAAGTCAATACTCATGCAGGGACATGTCCTAGACAAGTATGGTCAGAAGATGAGCAAGTCTAAAGGAAACGTGATATGGGCTAAAGACATATTCGAGAGATGGGGTGTAGATCCAGTAAGACTATACATAGCATATAAGGTAGCTCCATGGGACGCAATATCGTTCGACCCAGACGAGATAAAGGAGAGCTATAGAACCTTAACAATACTGTGGAACATAGCTAAATTCGCAGACACGTACATGAGTCTTGACAAGTTCTCACCAAAAGTACACTCTCTCAGCAACTATCTTGGAAAGCTACCCATAGAGGATAGATGGATACTGTCTAGATACAATACTAGACTAAGAAGGTTCTTAGAACACATGAACAACATGGAGATACATCTAGCAGTTAGAGAATGGATAAACTTCGTAGTAGAAGACCTCAGTCATGGCTATCTGAGACTTATCAGAAGGAGAGTATGGATAGAAGAGGAAGCAGAGATAAAGTATATGGCATATGCAGTACTATACCACGTGCTTAAAGGAGCACTAAAGATGGGATCAATATTTGTACCACACGTGACAGAGTACATATGGCAAGCATTAGTAAGAAAATTTGAACCTGAAGAATCAGAGAGCATACATCTCTCAAAGCTAGATGAGCCAGATATTGAGATGATAGATGAAGATGTTGAGAGAGGATTCGACATAATGTTCTCAGTATTCTCAGAGATAGCTAATCTCAGGAACAAGGCTGGAATAAAGTTAAGATGGCCTCTGAGACTTGCAATAGTAGAGTTAAAAGATGAGAAAGATATCTCATTATTAGAGAAGGTTAAGCATTTACTAGAACATATAGCTAACGTTAAGGAGGTAAGGATAGTTAAGGAAGTTAAGGCTGAGGAGCTTACAGGAAAGCTCTTATGCTCAGACACTATGATGGGCAAGATATGTATAGATACTCAGCTAGACAAGATGCTTCTCCTAGAAGCATATTGTAGAGAGATTGTGAGAAGAATACAATTTATGAGAGGAAAAATGAACTTACCTGTAGAAGAGAGAATAGAAGTATACTATGAGACAAGAGATAACGAGATTGAGGAGGCTGTGAAGGCTTTCGAGGATTATATAAAGAATGAGACACGTGCAGTAAAGATAGTTAGAGTTGACAAGATTCCTGATAACTGCTTCACAATGGAGTGGGATATAGAGGATAAGAAGGTGAAGATCGGTATCTTAAGGATCTCAAGTTCAGGTTCGTAAATGATAAATTTGTGAGAAAAATATAGTACTCAGAGATGCACGAATGGAGTATAGTCTATGGTATATTATCTTCAATTAAAGAGAACTATGGAGACTCCGTAACCTACCTCAAGATCAGTATAGGAGAGCTTGTTCAGATCGATTTAGAGGTATTTAAGTTTGCTCTTGAAGAGGTTTCAAAATTATTAGGATTTAAGAATGATATTAAGTATGATATAGAGATAGAAGAAACAAAGTTTCGATGTACAGCATGTGGATACGTGTGGTCTTGGAGAGATGTTGAAAGACAGATAGAGAGCTCTATTCAGGATAGAGAGCTTGCTAAGACCTTTCTTGAAGCTATACACCTAGTACCAAGTACGGTATATGCATACGTTAGATGTCCTAAGTGTGGTAGTCCAGATTTCGAAATAATTGAAGGAGCAGACATAAAGGTTCTAGAGGTGAGATAATGAGCACGCTTCTTAGACTTGACAGGTATAGAGGAAGCATAGAGACTTGTTTCAGAGATGTAAGATTGATAGTTCTCGTATGTAGTGGTAAAGGTGGTGTAGGAAAGACCTTCATATCCTGTGGCTTAGCTTGGTATCTTGCTGAAGAGAACATAAAGACTGGTCTACTAGATCTCGATCTTCATGGTTTCTCAACACATAGGTTTCTCAGCGTTAAAGTTCCAGTAAAAGGGTATAAAGAAGAGAATGGGCCGTTAGAGGTGAGGAAGAATCTCTTCTACTTCTCTCCATCAATATTTGTTGGTGATTCTCCAGTACCTATAAGAGGTTACTATAAGGAGAAGGCTGTTCTTGATGTATTATCATCAATTAAGTGGAATACTGATATAGTAATCGTAGATATGCCTCCAGGTACAGGTGAAGAGATAATTTTACCTTGTAGATATCTCAGAAGAAAAGCTTCATCAATAATAGTTACTCTCATGGAGCCTGTATCTATTAAGGTTAGTGAGAGACTTGTAGAACTTTTGAAGGAACTTAATATAGATATTCTTGGTGTTGTATATAATATGACTATGATAGAGAACATTAACTTATTTAAGACGAGTAAAGATCTCTTAAATATAGAGAAACTATCGGAGATCCCCTATGTGTCCTGTGTCTTAAAGTCTCTCATGGCTGATAAGCCTCCATATGTTGAGTGTAGTGAGCTTAGACGATATTTTAGACCTGTAATAGAGAAAATTGTTGAAAAACTAGAGAAGTGTGAGTATAAGAGTGTCTGAGCGAGATCATGTTGAGAGAAATTTCACAATATTTTCAAGGAAGGATGATCACATAATTGCTAGTCTAATACATAATGTAGATCTTGGGTCAACCTGGCTCGAGAAGGTCTACATAATTACTGACTCAGCACCAGAGATAGATCTGTCAGATGTTGATACGTCCGTGAACTTTCTTGGAAAGAAGTTATCTATGCCCCTCATAATTGGTGCATTAACAGGAGGAACAGAGCTAGGATTGAAGATCAACAAGATCCTTGCGAGAGTTGCTGAGAAGTGTCGGTTAGGGATATGTTGTGGTTCTCAGAGAATTGCTTTAGAGAATGAGTTTGCTAGAGAGAGCTTTAAAGTGATAAGAGAGGAAGCACCAACAACTTTGAAGATAGCTAACATAGGTGCTCCTCAGGTAGCATTAGAGAGGAATGAGAAGAAGCTTGTAGATATGTGTCTTCAAGCTATAGATATGATAGATGCTGATGCTCTAGCAATACATCTCAATCCTCTTCAAGAATGTCTACAATATGAGGGTGAGCCAACATTTAGAAACTTGATATCTAATATTGAACTGATAGTAAAGAGTCTCAAAGTTCCTATCATAGTTAAGGAGGTTGGCTATGGTATATCTAGGATAACTGCGAGAAAGCTTGCTAAGATAGGTGTAACAGCTATAGAGGTTGCTGGTAGAGGTGGAACAAGTTTCACCATAATTGAAAAGTATAGAGTTAAGGATATAATAGACAGAGAATTACTTTATCTTTATGATACGTTGAGCGAGCTTGGAATACCTACATTACTATCCTTATGTGAGGTCTATGAAGAGTTTCCTGGAAAAATAATAGCTTCAGGAGGAATAAGGACTGGTATAGACATAGCTAAGACCTTGATATTTGGTGCAGATATGGCAGCAATTGCTAGACCATTTCTGGAAAAAGCTTTAGAAGGATTTGAAAAAGTTTTGAAATATGTTGAAAGAATATCTAGAGAATTAAGAATAGTCATGTTCTTAACAAATTCGAAGAATATTGAAGAGTTTAAGAGAGAAGCTAACATAATAGTTGAACCTTCTATCTTAGAAGTATTTAAAATACGTGGACTAACTAAGTGTTTAAGTAGAGTGATGAAATGCACCTAATAGCGAGGGATGAGCGACTCACGGTACGCTGATCAGACATTTATATTTTAGTTATGAGTGATGAAGAGTGGGGTTCACAGAACAGATGAAGACACCGTCGAGAGCTGACTTAGACTGGTGCCATAACGTAGTTCCTATGTTTAACATCGCTTAACGCTGCATTGACCATATGTAGCTTGCATAGTCTTATTGATCTGAACTTGACTCCACATACTGGGCATCTTCTCGTTTTTGGTACGTTCTTGCACTCTCTCCTTATGTGGAATAGAAAGTCACTGAAGCTCTCGAACGTTCTTCCACAGAACCTGCACTTTATCATGGGTATAGGCTAGCTCATGGATATATTTTAAATTTTCCTACCTCGAGAACTTATGCAGTGAACTACATAAGAGCTCTAGGTAAGGTGAGCGAGAGATTTCTAGAAGAATTGAAAGGTTCCAACATCGCGTTCATACTTGTCATAGGAACTACAGACACAAGTCTCATACCTGGAATAACTGTTGCAGGTGCTAGTCCAGAACTTACTCACTATACTCCACCAGCTGATGCAGAGTTCCTCAAGCTTGGCAAGTGCCTAGTCATACCTGTACCACCTGTAACACCTGACGGTAAACCTACGCCAGCTCTAGTCTCGAGAGCCTGTTTATTACTACTTAACATACCTTCCATAGTCGTGAATGCTGGATGTAGAGTGAGACCTCTCATACCTCATGTTGATCTTGCTGGTGAACCTGGTCGAGATATAAGAACTGGAAATGCGCTTGATGAGAATGTATGTAGGAGAATACTTGAGAATAGTAAGATGCTTGGTAGAGAGCTTTCCGATATTTTTGATCTATTAATAATTGGAGAGTCTATACCGGCTGGAACTACTACAGCTATGGCTATAATGGTGGCGTTAGGATATGATGCTTGGGGTAAGGTCTCAAGTGCATCACCTAACAATCCTATTGAACTTAAGGTAAATGTTGTTAAGGAAGGACTAAGACGTGCATCTATAGATAAGACTGATGATCCAATAATAGCTGTGTCAAAGGTGGGAGATCCTGTTCATCTAGCTGTAGCTGGAATAGCTGCTGGTGCTCTTGAAAATGATTCGAGAGTGCTCTTAGCAGGAGGTACACAAATGTGTGCCTGTGTTGCAATACTTAAACATCTTGGTGTTAATCTTGACCCAGACATGATTGAGGTAGGAACGACAAGGTGGATAGTTGATGATAAGAGTTCAGATATGGTAGGTCTATTATCAGAGATTTGGCCTAACTATGCTCTACTAGTCGCAGAATATTCTATGAGTACCTCAAAGTATCCGGGATTGAGAGCATATGATGAAGGATTCGTTAAGGAGGGTGTTGGAATGGGTGGCCTACTAGTCACTACTCTAGTTAGAGGTTTCACACCTGACGATATCTTGAGGAAGGTTGAGGAGGAGTATGAGAAGATGATTAGGTGATCAGCACCCAGCGAATATACTTCATCTATCAGGCGAGGTCCCCTGTCATCAGCCTATACTATATGGAGAGAACACTTATAAAAAGGTTTTGTGAGAACGTTGCGAAGATGTCTTCAACAACTACAGTCCAGACTGAGAAGCAGGGAAAGGAGGTCTATACTAGGATCGCAGTCATAAGACTTCGTGGAATACCTGACACTCCTCCAGATGTAGAGAGAACACTATACTTGCTCAGGCTTAGACGAAGATTTACATGTGTAGTAATAGATCTCAGACCATCATATGCAGGAATGTTAAGAGTAGTACAGGACTGGGTAACGTGGGGAGAGATCGATGCTGATACATTAGCAGAGTTACTTAGAAAGAGAGGTAGACTTATAGGAGATAAACCACTCACAGATGATTACGTCAGAAAGTATGGTTGGAAGAGCATAGATGAGATAGCTCTAGCATATGTGATGGGAGAGATCGACAGATTATGGTGTCCTGAGAACGCTCCACTACCTAAGAAGGATGGAAAGGTCCTCTGCATACCTAGACTAAAACCATTCTTCAGACTTCACCCACCAAGAGGAGGATTAAAGAGCATAAAGAAGCATTATAGTGTAGGAGGAGACCTAGGATATAGAGGAATAGCAATAAATGAGCTAATAAGGAGGATGCTGTAAATTCAAGACTAGACCTATTATCTCAGAAAGTTAGAAGCTTGTTAAATGGATCCTAAGCTAAGGAGGAGAATCATAAAGTGTGTTAGAAAGATTAGAACTATAACCTTCACAGAGGCTTGTCAGGAATATGATTACATAATTATTGATCTAGCATCCATAGTATACGGTCTAAAGAGACCTATAGAGTTTCTAAAGAATCTAAGTCTAGCACAGAGTTATGGAATGTGTAGATCCAGGTTCATAATAGTGCTAGATTACTCAAAGGATATACACGTTAAGGTGAGCAGTAGATATATCAGCATGATACGTGATCTAGGTCTAGAATATGAGACCTCTCCTGATGAGCCAGCTGAGATTAAGGCTGCTAAAATATGTAGAGAACTTATCGATAATGGTTATAGAAGTATAGTATTATCGAGAGATTACGATCCTCTGATGATAGTTGATGAGGAGCTCATGCCATGTAGAAGATACTTCATCTGGACTGTCGATCATGTCATGGTAGATAGAAGATGCATTGAATCGTTAATGTAATTAAAGAGTCAGACTGCTTCTCTAACGTGAAATGTGTTAAAGCTGATCTACTATATACAGGTACTGGTCAACTAATAAAGAACGTCTATGTTGTGTGGGAGGAGTCTAGAATAGTATCAATATGTTCAGAAAAGCCTAAAGATGTTGATGAGATATATGAGTATGATTATGCAGTAGTAACTCCAGCACTAATAGATGCTCACTGTCATATAGGTATGGCTAGAGCTGGAGAGCCATCTGATGAAGAGGAGGTTAATGAACATATGGACTCGGTTCTCCCACTAGCTGATGCATTAACAAGCATATACATGGATGATCCATCATTTAGAGACTCTGTAGAACATGGAGTCTTATACTCATGTGTTCTTCCTGGAAGTGGGAACATAATTGGTGGTAGAGCTGTAGTTATAAGGAACTTTGCTAAAGATATAGATGAAGCATATATAAAGCATTGTGGTATAAAAGTTGCATTAGGTTACAATCCTAGAAGTACTACTAAGTGGAGAGGTACGAGACCTAGCACAAGGATGGGAGTCATAGCGATATTGAGGAAGACTTTAATGAAGGCTAGAGATATGTTGAGGCTTGTAGAGAGAGGTAAGAAGGATCTTGAGGACATAGATCCTGACATTAAGGCACTCTTCCCAGTTATAAAAGGTGAAGAAGTTCTACGAGTACACGTGCATAAGAGTGATGATATATTGACACTGATCAGAATAGCTGATGAGTTCAATCTTAAGTTTACTATAGAACATGCCTGTGATGTAAATGACGAGAAGATATTTAGGATAATCAAGGATAGAAATATACCGCTAGTATATGGTCCACTAGACTCCTTCTCATATAAGACAGAGCTCAAACATGAGACTTGGAAGAACGTGAGATTACTTGTGAGGGTTAGACCTTATCCTCTAGCAGTAATGTCTGATCACCCAGTCGTATTGCAGAGAAACATTCATCTTCAATTAAGGTTCTTCCTTAGGTTTGGAATGAGCATGTCTGAAGCAATAAGCTTACTAACACATGAGCCAGCTAGAATACTTGGAATAGATCGTGATCTAGGAAGCATTGAGCCAGGTAAGCTTGCTAGTCTAGTAGTGTGGAGTGATGATCTAACTAATCTTGAGGCTCATCCTGTTCTCGTGATTGCTGAGGGTAAGAAAATATTTGAGGCATAACGATCTCACCTATACTTCTCAGAATCTCTCTAATTATTGAACCATATGGATGAGGCTCACCGTCATAACGTACTTCTATGATCATTGTTTCCAGAATCTTTTCTACTCCTACTCCAAGATAAATCATCTTCGTACTTATTCCAAGATTGTTGAGAAGATAGTAGACTTCTAACGATGCGTTGACGGAGGGTGTATACATGTGTTCAACATATTTTCTTGCTATCTCTATCTCAGATAGTATGAGTCCCGACCTAAATATTCTTACGTGTAGCTCAAATGGTTCTCTAATGATCTTTGCTAGACTATATTTCTCTCCTAATGGTAGTGCAGGTACTCTCTTGAATCCCTGTTCTCTAAGTATCTTGAATGTCTTATCAACATCTTCTCTCGATATTAAACATGCAAGTCTATGACTTAGAATCTCTTCATCATTATCAAGCACTAGTTCTCTACCATCCTCTAAGTATATTCTCTTCGGCCATCTTATCTCAATACGGTGATGCATAACCATATCTGTTTAATGGAAAGTTTAAAAGCGATTTGAGGTAGTGTAAGCTTAGGTAGACATGTCTATAGTGGACTCTGTGGAGTATCTAGAGAAGTTGAGAGACTTCTTCTATAGGCTTCTAGAGCTTAATGATAGGCTTAAGGAGGCTGGCCTACCAACTCTAGGTCCTAAACCTCTACCTGAGCTTCCAATTGTTGTTGATCTCACGTATCCTGAGACTGGTACTATTCGTGTGAAGATTGGATTTCCAGCTATGGTTAAGCATGGAGTAATAATGGACGTAACTAATGAGGAGCAGGCTAAGATAGCTGAGGAGTCTGGTGCTGTAGGTGTCATGGTCCTGGACAAGCTACCATATGATGTTAGGAAGGCTGGAGGTGTTGCACGTATGGCTGATGTGAAAGCTATACTGAAGGTTATGGAGACCATAACCATACCAGTAAGTGCGAAGTGCAGGATAGGTCACTACATGGAGGCTAAGATACTTGAGACTATTGGAGTAGATCTCATTGATGAGAGTGAGGTTCTCACACCTGTAGATGAGCAGCATCACATAAATAAATGGGAGTTCAAGGTACCCTTCGTCAACGGTGCTAGAGATCTAGGAGAAGCTCTCAGAAGAATTAGTGAGGGTGCATCAATGATAAGAACAAAGGGAGAGGCTGGTACAGGTAATGTTGCTGAAGCTGTACGTCACATGAAGATCATAAATAGAGAGATAAGAATGCTCATGGCTCACGTAGATGATGAGGAATTTATAAGAGAGATGGCGAGAAAATATCAAGTACCTCCAGAACTAGTATGGTTAACAGCAAGATTAGGTAGACTACCAGTAGTCAACTTTGCTGCTGGAGGAATAGCAACACCTGCAGATGCAGCACTAATGATGTGGCTTGGAGCTGATGGAGTGTTCGTAGGTTCAGGAATATTTAAGTCAGAGGATCCACAGACAAGGGCACAGGCGATAGTCATAGCAACATCCTACTGGGATGATCCAGAGACCGTAGTTGAGGCTCAGAAGATGGTCTCAGAGAGCAAGGCAATGATGGGAATAGACATAAGGAAGCTCAAGCCAGAGGAACTAATGCAGCTCAGAGGAGTCTAACACAAGTATCCTAAGGGTAACATAGAAAAGTCAGTATTATACTGAGACTACTAATCTCATGCCAGATAATGGAGTGCTGATAGCTGACCCAGCTACTATACAGGATATTCGTCATAGACTTAACCTACGGAACATCAATATCGTCCTACACTCATTACCTCACAACATTGTCATATTTACTAGAAGAAGAATCTCTACAAAAATAACATGTGATAAGAAAGTTATAGAACATGTCAATAAGGTATTATCACAGGGCTATGATGCAGTAATAGTTGAAATATCGATAAAATCTAGATGTAGAAAATTTTTAAACAAGTTAAAGCATCTATTATCAGTATCAGTTAGCAAGATATTATCCTTCTTCGTGCCAGATGTATGTAAGTCAGATGAGTTTCTTCTAGAACTAGTAGCATTTAGACATGAGTCATTTAGCAGATTACTATCATGCTGGCTAGCCTTATCAGGATCATTTATAACACAGTTAGATCCTCGCACTCTCATGATGTCAGGTCTACGTGTATGTAGGCTGAACCTCAGTATAGATATAACAGACGAGTTCTATGATAACTTAACATTTAAAGACATCTTTAACCATATAATAGAAGTCTTAAGAGAAGCTGGGTATAGACCTCTCAAGTTCGCGTTAGTAGGTTCTAGCGGAGTCGTGGTTAATGAAGGAATGCTCTATCTACTACATGGCATACTTGGACTTCCAGTATTTATTGCAGGTTTCCTAGCAATAGAATCCTCAATAGTAAACAACTTTACTCTCCATGAGACTTGGACATTTAAACAGAAGCTTCTCAGTAGGAATCTGAGAGCTAAGATACAGAGATTCTTCAAGTATCACCTAGCTGTTGGAGCAGGAGTACTAGTAAACTACCTTACGCTTCTCCTTCTGAACAAGCTCTTCGGAATGTGTTATGATGCTAATCTTATAGGAATAATATTAGGATTCTTAGTAAATTACATAATTAGTGATAGATTCGTATGGAGACGTAAGAAAAATTCATAGATGATAACATGTTTGAGAAAGTTAGAGAAGTATTACACTCATTTACCACATACATTGATACAAATATTCGAGGAAAAAGGTTCGCGATTCTCTATATAATATTCATATTAATTCTCTTAGGAACAGCGGTAAGCGGCTGGAACTGGTATGATGTACAGTGGTTCATAAGGTGGACTCATTATGATCTTCTTCATGTATACTTTGCAGAGAAGTGTGCATATTTTCCACTAGCTCCAATAACATTTGTATTATTATACAAATTTGCTACATATATAGCATATACGTACCATCTATATGAGCCAATATACTTCATAAGGTTCGTAACTAAGCTGCCAATGATCATATCTGCAGCATTGATAGCATATATATTATATAGAGAGTCTAGACCGAGCGTAGCAATATTGTGGATGTTTACGTTACCTACGTATAGTAACATATGGGCTCTACAGTTTGACATAATAACAGCACTATTTCTACTCCTCATGGTACTACTAGAGAAGCGAGGGAAAAGTCTACTAGCTGGAGTCTGTCTAGCAGTAGCAGCATTATATAAGCAAGCCGTGATAGTAGCATACATACCATACCTAATATATATGATAGTTAGGAGAAGATTCAGGAGACTAGCATTATTCAGTTTAGGTTTCTTTACAGTATTATTCGGAGTATTAACACCATACCTTCTAGTATCGTATAGAGAATTCATAGAAAAAGCAATACTCTTTCACGCAGATAGATTTCCACAGGACTTAAGCATATGGAACATACCTCAGATACTTACAAACTATAAACTTCTCGTACCACTATTCAAGTGGTTATGGGAGCCAGTGTTCATAATAGCATTATTCACATATATAGGACTCAGAATACTATACCTTCACCATAAGTATAACATAATCTCTATAACAGATGAAGAATTTAACAAAATACTTATAAATGATATAGTAATATCGATACTATTGTTAATATTCTTTAACAAAGTTGGAAACCCAGGATACTTCATATGGATAGCACCACTACTCCTATTATTAATTAATGATGAACTATACTATCTCGCATATATAATCTGTACAATATTCGCATACGTGATATACCCATCAATACTATATATACCAGCAGTAATGTTAAACAAAGGAATATTCATAGTAGAAGACCTAAAATACTGGCCAGCAAGAAAACTATTTGCAAAAAGCATAGCAGGACTACCACAACAATTAAGAACCCTCCTACTAGAACCAACAAGCGTATCAGAAATAAAATTAATGAAATTCCTATACAACAACTTCGGATACTTCGGCTTCATCTGCCTAATAGCATATAACATACTACTAATATACTCAATAATAAAATTAACAAAAATAAGAATAACAGACCAACAACGAGAAAACCTTAAAAAGCAATAAAATAAGTATAACAAGAAAGCCCCGGTAGCTCAGCCCGGTCAGAGCGGCCGCCTCGTAAGCGGCAGGTCCCGGGTTCAAATCCCGGCCGGGGCTCCAAA
>JAADDN010000126.1 GCA_013153895.1 Thermoproteota archaeon
ATTAAAACCCTCATTAATTTTCTCAAATAATCCCACATTACCCTCTATAAGTCTTCTTAAAAGTTCATCGGTTCTACTTTCTATAAGCTTGATAAATTCATTATCGTCTAAAATATCGATTAATGTTGATAATGTAATTGGGACGAATAGGCAGATGTTGAATAAAAATTCATTAGAAGTCTCTTCAGTTCTAGGTAGTGTGGAGCATATGTTTGCTACTACTATAGCAAGTGGGCCAAAGTTTGTTGCTACGATGAGAGGCTTACGTTGTTTTGAACCTCCTTCTGTAGGTGGTACATATACTCGATAAAAGACTTCGCGATACTGAGTAAAGGCTCCTAAGGTACTGAAGTTAATAATCTTAATCATCACAGTTTCTTAAGGGATCTGTAATATAAGGTTCTATCATAATTTATCAGTAAAGATCAACCTGTAAACATGGGCTTCTTAGTTTCTAGTAGTTTCATATATGCGTTAACGAGTCCTTCTCTATCTTGAGTAGCTAGGTACTTTCTTACATCTATGTGAATTTTTCTGTAGATGCATAGTCTTAGTTTTCCATCTGCTGTTAATCTTATTTGTCTGCAACCTTTGCAGAACTCTGGGTTTCTGAATCCCATTACGAACTCTATCTTTACATTATCAATATATAGTATTGGTCTGTTGTGTAGGTCGTCTCTTACCTCTATTTTTGTTGCTCTTCTTTTCAATATTTCAAATATTGTTCTCAGTGGTATATAGTATTTTCTGAAGTTTTCTACTCCTCTTCCTATGGGCATGTACTCTATCAGTTGTAATGTTGTTCCCAGTTTCTTACAGAATCTTAATAGTTCAGGTATGTCTTCAACATTTAGTGATGTTACTAGCATATTTATTTTAACTTCTTTGAAGGGTATCTCACATGTTTTATATATGTTATCTAGGACTTTGTAGAATGCTTTTACTGATGTTCCTGTAATTGATGCATATTTTTTAGGATTTAACGTATGTAATGATATATCTATTCTATGGAGTCCTGCTTTATATAAATCTTCTACATAATTATCAAGGTAATATCCGTTCGTTGTTAGTGATATATCTCTATAGTTGAGTTCTCTACATGTGCTAACTATCTCAACGATATCTCTTCTTAAGAGTGGTTCTCCTCCAGTTATCTTCGCTCTATCTATTCCTAGTTCTCTAAATACTTCTAAGGCAAACTTTATCTCTCCTAACGTGAGTTCAGTATTTTCCTGAGAACCTTCATGATGACAGAAGAAGCATCTGTAGTTACATCTGTCTGTTATCTTTATCCTTACTCTATCTATAATGTTGTTAGTACTCAACGATATTATTTCTCAGTCAGGTACTATAAGTGTTCCGTATCCAGTACCATGTAGAACTATGTCTATAAGTTTTTCAGGTTCTCTACAGTTGTATAAGAATATTCTTATTCTAGCTCTTCTAGCTATATTTATAGCCCATAAGTCAAGGAGCGGGTATGTTCCTGCATGTACATCAGTCTCTTTAGATAAAACGTTCTCTAGTTCGCTTAACGTGACTTTTTCAAGCTTTTTCGCATCTTTATGCTTCATTGGATCTTTATCATATACTGCATCTATATTTGAAGCAAAAACTACATCTCTAGTTCCTGTTATCTCTGCAAGTATCATAGCTACAGTAGCTGTTGACTGACCTGGCTGAAGTCCTCCACAGAATACTACTCTACTCGTTGAATATGCTTTTAAGAACTCGTCTATGTTAGATGGTACTCCTTGGTAAGCATCCTCTATCGATAATGCTAGTGTAAGTGCATTAAGTCTGCTTACCATTATCCCAATCATGTCTGACCTAGCCTCATTATGAGATAGATCTCTTAGAATTGATACGTATCTCCTAGCTATAGATCCTCCACCACATACGAAAACTATCTTACAGTCAGGACATGAATCTAATATAAATCTTATAACCTTGACATATCTCTTAACTAGCTCATCCTGATCAAATATGTGACCACTAAGCTTTACTAGGAGCTTTCTCACTTGATCTAGATGAAATATACTCTTTAATAGCTCTATCCACTCCTCTCCTAGCAGTCTCATCAAGCATAGAAGTATCAAGTTCTATTAACTCTCCTTCACATATCTTCTCAAACTTATCTAGATTTCTTTCAACAAATGTCATAAGATTAAAATCATTATTCTCTATAGAATCTGCTAAAATATTATTAAGATCACAGTCAGATCTATACCACTCATATATTGATCTTAATCTTGATATCACAGTCATAGCATCATCATTACAGTAAGTCTCTCCTCTATACTCTATACACATCTTATGACCTATAAACTTCTTTCTGAAAAATATCTTAATAACTCCTAGATCAACATCTTGCTTTTCTTCAATAGCTTTATTAATTTTTTCTATAACTTCTCTATCAAGTATCTGTCCATACTCTCTTCTAGCTTTAACACATTGACAAAATCTTTTTAAAAATCTTAATAATTTATCTTTAACAATTTCTGAAACTACCTCCCTAATCTTCTCTCTTTCATCCATAGGTTAAGAACTGCTACAACAGGTTATTCAACACTTTCTGCCTATACTCTTATAAATCCTGTACTTCTTAAGAGATCAGCAACCTATATGAAGAGGCATCTACTAAGTAAGAAAGATATTAAGAAATTAATGAATGAAGTTGATAATAAAATAGCAGAAATATTGAAAGAATCAGAGAACGTTGAACTATATGAGATAGATGAGAACCTGACAATATTCATAGTAGATGGTAAACCTCTCTTTGCAAAAATGAAGATAAAGCTTGGAGATGAAAATATAGAGAAGTATATACCATTAATAACGATGTTCTACGTAAAAAATGTAGGATACCCATATGTTAAGGTTGATGAAGGAGCTGTACCAAGAATACTCAATGGAGCAGATGTAATGAGACCAGGAATAAGAGAGATACACGGTGAGTTCAATAGAGGAGACATTGTTGCCGTAAGAGATCCTAAAGATAGAACAATAGCTGTGACATTAGCACTATATAGTAGAGGAGAAATAGAAAGTATGCAGAAGGGGAAAGTTCTAAAGAACATTCACTATCTTGGAGATAAGATCAGTAAAATATGTTCAGAGATAAGCAAAAAATAATTACTTACACCTTCTCGAACAATGATAGAGAGAGTATTCTAAACATATATTACATAAATCATCTCTACGACCATAACATGCTAAGAGAATGTATAGTAATGTATCAAGAAAATCTCTAAATAATTCTTCTACAATATTTTTATCAATATTAGAGAAAATAATGCTATAACTTGGATGAACATACTCACATATTTTGAGATAAATCTTTAGAAAATCTTTCTTAAATTTTCCAGGTATATCCTTAGAATCAGTTAACATTCTTATAGAAAAACTAGAACCTCTCCTACTCCTCCTATATAAATCCTTAATAAATTCTTCAACAGATTTATTAGAGAACTTATCTTTAAAATATTTTAGTTGAAATGCTATTTCAAGACATAGTTTCATTAAGAAGAATAGAATAATAGTAGAGAACTTATCAACACATTTGTAACATTTTTCAAATAATGTTAAAAGGTTTTTGAGAATTATTAAAGCCTTTTTCTCATATTCCGACTGAACATTTAATAACAAGTTATCCAATATATTTCTCATCTCTCCTATTAGAGTAATCATTTTATGAGTATACTTATAGAAGTCTTAAGATGATGACTGTCTCACGACCAGATTGATGAAGAAGACAACACTCTCTGATCAGTTTCGGGTTTTCCACTCACCGATCGTCAAGGTAGAGCTTCATCATTCATACTCTTAGGACCTTCTCCGCAACTTTAGCCAAGGTTATGGATATAATATACATTACTATTCCAGCAATAATCATCGATATAGCTTCTAAGTAAGTTCTAGAAATTATAAACATTATTCCATAAGATAACATTATTGCAGCACCAAACAGAGGTAGTATATGTAATGCAAATATCATTCTATCTTTCATCTCTTCCTCAGCTGATCTCACAACTCTTGAATCTACCGCCAATGGAAGATTTCCAGATTTCATGTAGAGTTTTAACCCTCTCATTATTGAGATCCTAGTCTCTATATTAAGTATTGGTATCAGTAAAATTACTACCATTATCGCAGTTAGAAAATCATTGAAAAATTTACTGCTTAATCCGTAAAGTAGAGACTCTATACCAAGTAAGATTATTAATGTTAAAGTTTGAGGAAGAGTATGTATTATTGATTCTCTAATGATCTCTCTGAATATGTACTTATCAGGAAGTGTTGCCTGCTTGATAAGCCATCCTGATAATCCAACTATGACTCCACTATAATACACTAGTTCTGCTGGCGAAAATGTTACTAGAAGTATAACATATATCATTATTGATGATAAAACATTATTAATAAACTTAATGGATAGAAAATGTACGTAATACGCAACTAATGGAATGAAAGCTATAGGGAGAAGCACGTATGATAATATCATCGTAGGAGTTCTCGAGTATATTAGTTTTGTAAAGTCTCTTAATGTATGAACTCTGACTTTATAGATTTCTTTTACATGAGTTATAGATATAATGTCGAGAGGTTTTATAATATAATCCTCTCTAGAAAATATGTATAGCAGGTATAGTGGAGCTATAGAATATATTACTGATAAGATAGTTGCTGTACCTGGAGTACCTTTAAGAAGCTCAAGTATCGCGTTAGCAAAGGTTGCTGATGGAGATATGAAGTATAGTCCTGTGTTTGCTATTGCTGGACCTATGAGAGTTAATCCTAGAATAATGAAGTACAGCTTTCTCACGTTATCATACATTAATAATCCTTTTGGACTTTGAAGTAACATGTATAGACTTAGTCCGTGAACACATGCTAAAGTTAGTATTATTAGAGAGTAGAAGAACAAGTATAGAGTCTCTATACCATAGACCGGTACCATACTTACTATGAGGCCTAGTCCGAGTGGTGCAGGTATGAGGAAGAATATTATGATGTTAGATAGTAGGTTTATGAGTACTATGTCCCATGCGGATAGAGGAGATGTATATAGTAGGTAGATATCCTCCTCTGTAAGTGCTCTAAAAACTGCACGTATGCGTGTTCTAGATGTTTTTGCAGTAAATAGTTCATAACTCATTAATAATGCACCAAATGCTAACAATATAGCTATCTCTTGATTAGG
Source organism: Thermoproteota archaeon (assembly GCA_013153895.1). Lineage (GTDB taxonomy): Archaea > Thermoproteota > Thermoprotei > Thermoproteales > Thermocladiaceae > JAADER01. The sequence continues at coordinate 5,204 of JAADDN010000126.1, forward strand.
AGTGATTGGAAGTCTCATGATGAAGTTTGATGTAGAGCTACTTGAGATCGAGATCTTGCCTAATAACATCAATGTTAGAAATATTAGTCCTAGAAGAGTAGCTATCCAACCTACTCTAAGACTGATTATAGCTTTAGCTCTTACTGCTTGAAAGATCTTACCCATTTTTAAGCACCTGTTAGAACATTTAGTAGAGCGTCCTCTAATGTTGCTGCTCCAAGTTTCTCCTTGACCTCTGGTATCGTTCCCTCAACAACCTTCTCACCTCTATAGATGACACATACCTTATGAGCTATCTCCTCAACCCAGGGTAATACATGACTAGATATTACGAATGCTGTTCCTCTTCGAGCTCTCTTCTTTATCTCTTCTCTAAGAGTTCTCTGAGTCTTCACGTCTAGAGCCATAAATGGTTCATCCATTATTATGAGCTTAGGATCAGGTAGGAATGATAGAACTATTGCAAGCTTCTGTAATGTTCCTCTTGATAGATCTTTAACACGTACATTAATGTACTCTCTAAGATCAAATAAGTCTAGAAGCTCATACATCCTATCTTCAACGATGTCTCTATCAATATTGCGTAATGAGGCGAACAGATATATCACCTCTTTAACAGTTAGCTCACTATATAGTACAGGATTATCAGGTACGAAAGTGACGTATCTCATAGCTTTCTCACGCTCTCTATGAACATCGTGGCCCATTATCTTGACATATCCAGTCGTTGGTGATAAGAGTCCTACAATAGTTCTAAGAGTTGTTGTCTTTCCAGCGCCATTAGGACCTACTAGACAATATATTTCTCCCTCATTAACTTCAAAAGAGAGATTCTTCACAGCATACTTATCAGAGAACTTCTTAGATAATGACTTAACTTCAAGTACTTTGCAAACCATAATTATCCTTTTATGAATTATCTAGATCATCACAATCTTTAAAGTATTTCGAAACTGTTATCGAATTGATCACCTTATCCTGATCATTCGAAATCTCTCTACTAATCTCCTACTTATAAGTAATCCTCCATAAATACATAATCCAGATATCGCTAAGAAGAAGAGAGCTACACTAAGATATCCTAGAAGTATACTTTTGATGAATAAGTAAAATGGTATAGCTGTAAGTGATATAGGTATTCCAAGCTTAACAACTTTCTCTCGTAATGATAACTCTCTATTCCTTATCGTTAAGACTCTCGGTCTACATAACCTGACAATATCAGATCTGTACTCTGGTGCTATAGTGTAGCATCTCTCTAACACGCCTTCACGTAGAAGTATCTCAACTATTTCAAGCTCATCTTTCTTCAATTCTCTCTCCATAATGTAGCCTCTCTCAGCTATCTTTCGAAGAAGTTGAAGAGCTTTCTCTCTCACATCCTGAAGAGTCTGAGTATCATATTTAACGCTTTTTCTGAAGATAATAATCTAAATGATATACCATGCTTCTCAAGAAGCTTCTCAACAAGCCTAGCCTTATCATCAACCTCCTCAACATCTTCTCCTCTAACTAATATGTAGGTTGATCTACCTGATCTTACGATTATTATATGATCATCCTTCTCTAGAAACTTTAAAATGCTCTCAGGAACCTCATCATCAACCTCGAACAACCTAACCCAGAAATCTCCAATCTTCACTATAGTCTCACCTCTACCAACCTCAACAATAACAGGCTTAATCTCAACTACATCATGAGTAATATATCTCCTAATAGCTTTAGCAGTAGCTGATAATGCTCTTCTCTTAAACATCTCTAATATATCTGGAAAATCCTTGCTCACAAGGTATAGAAAAAGTCCTAATAATGCTAGAAAGAGTATAAATCTAGCAAATGATGGACATATTGCTAATATGAGAATGAAAAGTAGTGCAAGAATGAGAAGCTTCTTAGGATCAATCCTCCTAAATATGTTATCTCTACCCTCTCTACTCATCTTTCAGGTACAGTACCTAAGGTCCTCTTAATATAACTAGCTCTTTACAGAAGCTAATAATTGTTCTGGAATCTCAAACTCTATCCACTCATGTCTACCCACCTTAGTTCCCTTTCTCACATGTACTACAAGTATGTTATCTGATGTACCAAGTATTCTACCATCACCAGCTATATAGTAGTCTACTACTCTCACACCTTCAGGAAATATCCACAGTATCTCATAATCATATTCTGCTATCTCTTCCTCATAAAAGTTATCATACCTATTCAATCCCGGTCTTAATGGTCCTCTAAAATGTATATAGAACTCCACATATGGTCTATTATAGTTTCCTCTGAATCCTAATATGATATCTTTGACCTCTGGTCTCGCTCTCTCACCATTTATCTTAATTATCTCTTCATCAAGAAAATACTGCATGTTGTTCATCATGTTTTCTAGCTCCTCTATTATCTCTCTACCACCTTTCTTGACAAGGTTGTAGTAGTATGATTTTGGGTCTCTATACTCGAATATGAGTATTAGCCATACATTTCCAAGAAGGTCCATCACATGTATTCCTTCAGCATATACAGGAACGACCTCCTCGCTCATCTATTCTCTAAATCATATTCTCCTCCTAAGTATTACGTACGAACCTCTTTCAACTCCGGTGGCCTCCGCAATGGGCTCACACTTGGCCTTCATCATGTATATTATAGGTATATTTAGAGATTCCTCTATCTCAGTAATATATTCATAATGTGCCATTCCTTTAGCAATTATGATGTCACTACTCTTTATAAGTTCGATAATCTCCTTATCTATCTCGTCTAAGAATATGCTTGCAGCATCAGTACCTGTAGAGACTACATCTGTAAAATCTTGATCTAGACCTGCCTCTGCAACCTCGTTAATAGTTATATCGTTCTGAAATGAGCCTCCCTTGACTACTGCTATAACCTCGTTCTCTAGACGTACTAGTTCTCTAGCTAGTAATCTATCTAGCACAGCTTCTCCAGCATTGTCTAATAGGTACACAATACGTTTTTTCCTCAACATTGGTAATCTACCTTTAACATTCATGCTCTCTAACTCTCGTATGAGATCTGTAACTGATGGAGGTCTATAACCTGCTACTCCTAGATCAATACTGTTACCTAGTAAGACTAATCTTGCAAGGAGGTCAATCTTCTTAACACTTGTCTCCATATCTTCAAGATGTTGTTCAAGTTTCTCCATAAGTTTCAATCCTTCCATATTTGCTATATGTTTCTCCTCTCTATAAGGATCATCAACACCACTCTCAGATTTTAAAAACCTGAAGATCCTAGTCGCAACAACAGGAGCTGGATCCTTATTATCTTTAGCTAAGTCATGAAGCATCTTTACGATATCCATCATGTACCTATATCTTGAGTCCTCATCTTTAAACAACTTTATAACATCTCTATACCTCACCTCTACCTGACAAGGTATGCATCTCGTTCTGAACTTCACATCATATGTAGAAGACACACATATTTAAGCTAGCACCCCACTAGTACAAGTGTGCGAAGACTACTAGTATTTACAGGAAAGGGAGGAGTAGGTAAGAGCGTTATAAGTGCAGCAACAGCGTTAAAATTATCAGATATCGGATACACAGTAGCGTTAATAAGTACAGATCCAGCACACACCATATCAGCATACTTCGATATTCCTCTAAGTAAGGATGTCGCTAAAGTTAATGAGAGAGTAGACCTCTACTATATTGACCCAGTATTAGAAGTGATGAAGAAATTCAAAAACATGTCAGAATACTTCTTAGAGTGGTTAAAGAAGTATGGAATTGATGAAGTACTAGCATACGAGCTAGCAATGTTACCAATGGTTACAGAGAGCATGGGACTACTCAAGGCTCTCGAGCTATATGAGTCAGGTAAGTACAATATAATAATCATAGATACCATACCTTCAGCAGAAGCATTGAGATTACTGTACTTACCAACCATACTTAACTCAATAAAGAGCAGAATGATAAAGGTAAGCATGAGCATAATGAGAACTACCGCAAAAATGTTATCAGTAATACTCACTCCTGCATCAAAGCTTGGTAAGGTAGTTGAGGAGGAAGAGATGTTTTTTAACGAGACTACAAAATTATCAAGCCTCTTAACAAATCCTGAAATAACTAGTGTGAGAGTTATAGCAAACCCAGATACTTCAAGTGTAGATGATGCTATTAAATCTGTAGGTCTAGCACAAGTATTTAATCTAAATGTTGATCTAGGAATAATGAACAAGATATCGCCAATAGAAGAGTGGGCTAAACAACAGGAAGAGTATGTTAGGAGATTCGAGATGAGTATATACCCTATACCAGTACGTAAGATAAGGCAAGAAGGTATAGAAGTGAGAGGTTGTGATGCACTTAGAAAATTAGCAAACAGCCTCTACGGAGACGATGATCCAGCTAAAGTATATTACGTCGGTAAGATAGTTAATGTTAGAGAAGTAGGTGAAGGTAAGTATGTTCTAGAGATGATGATGCCACCTGGAGTACAGGACTGCGGTAACGTTTACTTTCAGGGAGATGAGCTTGTTATAGAGGTAATAACTGATAGGGGGATAGTTGAAAAAATATATCCATTACCAACAATGTTAAAGCTTACACAACCTGTTAAGGCTTATGTAAAAGATAGGAGACTCATTATTGAGTTTGTTAAAGTAAGTCAACAGTTTTAATAACACTCTTGAGGTAACGTTATTATAGGCTTTGACTCCTCTCCTATAGGCATAACGTACTCCAGTATCGTCCTAATTATCTCACCCTTTTCAGTCTCTATTGCTACAGTCGCCCTCCTTCTCTTGAATGTCTGAATTACCTCAACTATTCTACCTATCTTTCCAACGTTCTTACCATCTATAATTACTACTAGAGAGCCTAACTGTATAGGTATGTGCTTAATTATTGATTGTTCAGGTATGGTAAGAACCACAGTATCTAGAGTCCTATACTTAGCAGCCTCCTCTGGAGATACTATATGATTTCTACCATCGTGAAGGTTGAGCTGTATATATCCTCCCTTTATAGTGGTCTTATTTTCTATTCTACATGGTTTTATTGATGCCTCCTCTCTCGATATTGGTACAAGAGTAAGAAACTTTACAGGATGTGGAACCATTCTATAAAGTTCTCCTGTAGGAACTATCTCTATGACGTCCATAAGACCAACAGGATACTTATAGTCTCTTCGTACTCTACCATCAACCTTTATGTAACCCATAGATATTATTCTTCTAGCCTCTTTCAAGGTCTTAGCATATCTTAAGACATCACGCACGATTATCGCTAATGGTAGAGACTTCTCTAGAGGATGAGGACCAGGATGAGGCCTTACAGTCCATACTCCACCAGCTTTCCTAGGTATTGGCCACCACCATGGCGCACAGGATCTTCTTAGGTGTCTCTTCACCATACTGCTCTTAGCGCTGATCTGTCAGACCTAACTTAAAAACTCTTACGTTACGTATATTATAGATCTCGTGAACTCTAGAGTGATCATAGGAGTCGATATTGGAGGAACATTTACAGATGCTGTCATAGTTAGACCAGATGATGCCAGCATAGAGGTAGTTAAGACTCTCACCAACATATGTGATCCAGGAAGCAAGATAGTTGAGATAACTTCCAAGTACTCCACTTATGATCACGTAGATATCTTTCATGCAACAACTCTCACATCTAACATACTTCTCGGACAATTAAAGCTCAACTTGCCAAAGATACTGCTAGTAGTTAATGAAGGATTTAGAGACATAATATACATAGGTAGGCAAAATAGGTCGGAACTATATACATTAAAGCCTAGAAGAGCAAAATTACCTGGAGAGATAGAGATCTTCGAGATTAATGAGAGAACACTTCCTAACGGTGAGGTAGAGATTGAGCCTAGCTTTAACGATCTTGAGAGACTTGTAGAGAAGATTAAACATACAAGACCAGACATAGTATGTATATGTCTATTAAACTCCTATGTTAATCCAAGCTCAGAACTCATGATTAAGAAATACATAATTGAGAGGATAAGTAACATAGATGTTGTATGTAGTCATGAGATAAGTGCAATATGTAAAGAGTATGAGAGATTCTGTACAGCATTAGTATCTTGCTTGCTGAGACCTCTAGTAAGGAAATATCTAGAAGATCTTCTAGAGAAGTTGAGGAGTGTCATTAAAAACTTTCAACTTAATATCGCAGCATCTTGGGGCGGCGTTGTTGATGTATGTGAGAGCATTAGAAGACCAATAATACTTCTCGAGTCAGGTCCTGCAGCTGGAGTTGTAGCTTGCGCAAAATTATGCAAGATAACTAACATAGAGAGAGGAATAGCATTTGATATGGGTGGAACAACAGCTAAATTTGCACCTATAGTAAACTATGAACCTATTCTAAGAGATGAGTATGAGATAGCTAGTGGAGTACATGGATCAAGAACTCAGAAGAGGACTGGAATACCCATAATAATGGATATGATAGACATAGTTGAGGTAAGTGCTGGAGGAGGAACAATAGTATGGATAGATGAGGCTGGCTCACTAAGAGTAGGACCCATGAGCGCTGGTGCAGACCCAGGACCAGCATGTTATGAACGTGGTGGTACAGAACCTACAATAACTGACGCAAACCTAGTACTCGGGAGAATATACTCAAAATATCCTCTCGGTGATCTTAAAATATCGCATGAAGCTGCTATCAGAGTCTTCAAGAAATTAAGAGATATAACAGGAAGAGAAATAGAAGAGTTGGCTTACGACTCTATAAGAAAGATAAACTATGAGATGTGTAGAGGAATAAAGATTGCAACAGTAGAAAGAGGACTAGATCCTAGAGATTTCACGTTAATAACATATGGAGGAGCAGGACCACTACATGCATGTGAGTTAGCTGAGTATCTAGATGTTAGGAAAATAATTGTTCCAGTATTTTCAGGAGTATTTACAGCACTAGGTCTAGCATGCATGGACAAGATATATAGGTACGATGTACCGATATATGAGAGATTGAGTAAAATTTCTATAGAATACCTGACTGAGAAAATTATGAAAGAAACTTCAAAAATCATTAAGAAGCTGACTATGAAGAACATAGCTTTAGAATATGTATTATATATGAGGTACCTTGGACAGGATCTTGAGCTACCTATAAAGTTCTCTCAACATGATACTATTGAAGATGTTAAAAGTAAGTTTGAAAGAAAGTATCGTGAAGAATTTGGTTTTTCTTTAGAGGATGTTGATATAGAGATTACGAGGATGATAATAGTAGTTAAGGAGTGTTCTGTACTAAATATATTTAAACTATTGAAAGAGAAATATAAGATTTCTCAGAGAGATCCTGTTATAGATAGAGTGGAAGTATATGTGAGAGGTAGTTGGGTTACTTGTCCTGTTCTTAAGAGAGATCTGTTATATCCTGGCTTTAATATTTCAGGCCCTGCATTAATTATTGATAGTACATGTACAATATTTTTAAATGAAGGATGGATGCTTAATGTAGATGAGTATGGTAATATTGTGATGGTGAGAGAATGATAGATAAGACTACTCTCGAGATCATGTTTAGAGGTATAGAGTATGTTGCTGAGAAGATGGGAGTAGTCTTGAGGAGATGTTCCATGTCTCCAAATATTAGAGATAGAATGGATCTGAGCTGTCTCGTGACAGATCCTGAGGGTAGGATAGTTGCTCAAGCTGAGCATATTCCTGTTCATCTAGGATCAATGTATGTTGGAATGAAGAACTTTCTAAGATATCTCAAGGAGAATGGTATAGATGTTCATAAGGGTGATATATTTATAACAAATGACCCATATATCATAGGTACACATCTAAACGATATAGCTCTACTAATGCCAGTATTCTACGAAGATTCTATAGTAGCATGGCTCGTAAATAAGGCTCATCATGTTGATGTAGGAGGTAAGTATCCTGGAGGTCTTTCTCTAAGAGCTCGCTCACTATATGATGAGGGTATTGTTATAGAGCCTATGAAGATTGTTTCTGAGGGTTCATTACGTAAAGATGTTCTTGAAAACATACTTTCTAAGGTTAGGATGAGGAAATGTACTTACTCAGACATAATGGCTCAGATAGCCTCACTTAAGTCTGGAGAAAGAGATCTTATAGAACTTGTTGAGAAGTATGGGTTAGGAAAGTTTAAGGCTTGTATAGATTACTCACTTAATTATTGCGAAAACATTGCTAGACATAGATTGAGAGATATATCATTTGAGTGTCATGGTGAAGATTATATAGAGATTAACGATCATTTATGCAAGATACATGTCACAATTAAGCTTAGAGGATCTATATTAAACGTCTCGTTTAATGAAACTGATCCTCAGATAGAGAAACCGTTCAACTCAGCTCTCGGTGTAACTATAGCTTCAGTAAGTTTCGTCTTTAAATCACTTTTTCTCAAAGATGTTCCTCTAAATGATGGTGTCTATAGGATAATTAACGTAGATGTAGAGGAGGGGTTACTAGTAAATCCATTGAAACCTGCTCCTGTAGGGTTAGGAAATGTTGAGACTAGTCAGAGAATTGTTGATGCATTACTTAACGCTCTCTCTGAAGTTCTTGAGGATGTTCCAGCTCAGTCAGGTGGTACTATGACTAACATAGTTCTACATGGTCTAGAGAGTGGATGGGTATTTTATGAGACTATTGGATGTGGTGCAGGTGCTGGATTGAACTATGATGGTGAGAGTGGTATACATGTATACATGACTAATACACTGAACACTCCTATAGAAGTTATAGAGAGATCGTATCCAATAAAGATAGTTAAGTATCATCTACGTTATGGAAGTGGTGGTTCAGGTAGGTGGCGTGGTGGTGATGGTATTGTGAGAGGATACAAAGTTCTTGAGAGAACTTTAGCGGTAGTAGTGATGGATAGGATGAGGATCAGGCCTAGAGGTAGGAGAGGTGGTAATGATGCTGAGCCTGGGAGAATAAGAGTCTTGAGGTCTAATGGTTCTGTTGAAGAGTATCTAGGGAAGATTGAGCTTGTATTAGATAGAGGTGACGTGCTTATAGTTGAGACTCCAGGTGGAGGAGGATATGGTTTACCTATCTAGCTTCTGCAACAGCCTCATGCTGGTATGTTCCTTCTGCAGCCATCTCTAAGTACTCTCTTATCCTCTTCTCTATACTCTTCTTCTTCCATTCTACGAACTTTATGAAGAGTTGAACCATTGCTCTCACAGGTGCTGATCTCTTATCGCTTAGGTACATTGACGCTAGTTTAGGAGCCCAGTAGAGTGAGTGTTCGAGACACTTCCACATTACTTCAACATGTTCAGGCTTTATCTTGAACTTAAGAAGCGCAGCCTTGTCTTTGAGTACTCCCATCGGTACGAGGTACATTGGAACTATAAGGCTAGGATACTTTCTCAGTCTATCTATAAGTTCGACAGTCTTCATACAGTCATCTGGTGTCTCCTCAGGTATGTTTAGTATGACTGTTGCTGCTGGTACTACTCCTACATCTGCCATTATTGCGAAAGCTTCTTCAACAATTTCAGGCCACTTCTCTGCCTTGTATGGTGCTGCCTTGCCTGGCATTATTATCTTAGCTAGTCTTGGACTTCCTGTCTCTATTCCTGTCTGGACGCCTATAAATTTCTGACCTGTCTTACTGAAGATCTCTTCCGTAAGCTTAGTAAGGATCTTACCATTATGCTCAGCATATACTACAGCTGCTAGACTAACATGACTCCATCCTAAGGTCTCTGCATATCTTAGAGCTAGATCATGAAGCTTGAATAATGGTTCAGGTCTAGGTCTAACACCATCTGCGCCATATAGCAGAACGTCTTCCGAGTGTAGTAGAACATGTCTTATACCATGCTCATAGTTTACCTTAAGCTCCTCCTCAATCTTGTCTAGAGGAATGTATCTGAGAGGTCTCAAGGTGACGCTACAGAATCTACAATGTCTTGGACATCCTCTCATTATCTCTACGAGACCATTAACGCTTGGTCTAACTATGCTAGGTATCTCATCTATATTTGGAACCTCATCTGCACCTACGAATATGTATGTTGGTATTGGCTCATTGTTGAGTATTCTCTCAGCTATCTTAACTATGACTTTCTCAGCTTCACCATCTATTACGCAGTCTACGCCCCATCTCTCCCATAGATCTTCAACATGAAGCCACTGCCATGCTGCTGGTCCACCAATTATGATTTTTCCTCCACGCTTCTTAAATCTTCTCATCACCTCACTATTCATGAGCTTCATGAAGTACTTCCTATTTACGGGTTCTCTCTTAGTTACAGCCCACCAGGTGTTGCTTGGTGCGCAGAATGCGAAGAAGTCGTGATGACCTATCATTATTGCTTTAGCAGTATCAACATACTTGTGTAAGTAATCTGGATCTACTACTCCAGCCTTAAATCCTGCCTTCACTAGCGCAGCCTCTATCTTGCGTAGTCCATATGGAGCTTCGAGAGGCATACCCGTCTTCTTATCTACTTTAGGTTTTGGAGCACATATCCACATCCATAAGAACTCTGGAACACCTATGGCAGGGCTAGTGGTCATGAATCCAATGAACTCCTTACCATGATGGTTAGTCATCAATGTTCTGTCTACTGTTATCACGAAATCTAGCATATAGTTATCTCTCCTACACCTCTCTCCTTAAGCATCTTTAAAATCTGTTCCCCATAGTTACGATTTGTAACCAAGTAGGCAGACACCTCTACACATTCAGAGAGATCTCTCTCCAGAGCTTTCATAATATCCTGATAGTTGTTCGACAAGTATATTCTAACAGGAACGCTCAGATTTGATAATAGTGCTTCCTTGACCTTAGGAATGAGATTACTTACTCCAGTATCTATAAAGTATGCTAGGAGAAATGCTCCTCTAACACCTTTCAATTTCTCAAATATCTCGTGAAACACTTTTACACTATCATCTCTAGATAGATCAAGCACAAGAACGACACAGGTCCTCATATGAACAAGAATGTTTTAGATAACTTTAAATCAGCATCGTTCCCACACATCACGAGTCAGAAAAGACCAACATCATCACGAGAATAGTACCTAGAGAAAGATTAAAAAACCATACTACTAAGACACTAATTAGAAAGCCGCCGTAGCTCAGCCTGGGCTTAGAGCGCCCGGCTCATAACCGGGAGGTCCCGGGTTCAAATCCCGGCGGCGGCACCAAAATACTTCATAACATCAGTACAGGAATACTCCTCCAAGCTTCTTCTACCAACTGCATAATCTATCTCTCCAGGATTAATTATGGGGGATTGAAATCTATCAATATCATCAAAACCAACTCTCGGACATGTTGTATTAATAAATATGCAGTTCCTATATGAGAACAGAACATCTACATTTATATCATCAACTTCTACAACATATCTCTCAAATCCTTCAGTAAGTCTACTAGAGATCTCTACAAGACGCTCTCTACGTTGACCAAGCTTTTCAGAGAGAAGTATACAGAATGAGGGCTCTCTCATCTCTCTAATCTGTATGAGAGTCCTAATCTTCGTTAGAAGAAGCCTCTTAAATATTCTACATATGTGAGAACTATCGTATAAAAACATGCTTGATACATCAAAGAAGAATGTAGTCTCGATAGGATGACCATAGAGTATAGGAGTCAACATATGAAAACGACCTTCAGCAACAACGAGAACATTATCATTCCTCTTAAGATGAGGTACATAACAACCTGTGAGATAATCAATACTGCTCGATCCAGTCAAGTTAAGTATGTAATTAGCATACTCACGATACTGAGGTACGCAGAGTATCCTACTTATGTTAACACTCTTAAGAGAGCTCACAGCATTATTAAGATTCTCAATATCATTATGTGAAGGAACATAATAAATATAGCAGTAAAATACTTTAACATCTCTATTATTAACATTGATGTTCAATATAATGAAGTTATCAGATCTTTCGACTCTACATACATCAACATTCGATCGAAGAACATTCTCAATATTTGGAGGAAGATAGTGACCTATGTGAAGAATAACATCGTATCTATAAAGCATGCTTAAAGTTATATCACATGCTCCCCAACATGTTCTACCTTCAAGAATTATCTTAGAGGTATCTACACCAGATTTATGAACTATTCTACATATATGCTTACCAATATCCTTCCACCCGACTGGAACGTCTATACAGATTCTTCCACGCGTTCTTCTGCAGAGATCAATAATGTAATCAAGCTCCCTAATAACGATCTTACGTTCACCTATCTTGAGCTCTATCATAGTTTAACCTATATCAATAACATAATCTTGACAAATATTTAAGGAACTCATGACAATAAAGGAGGTAGCGAACAGATACTTTACAAAAGATGATCCTATAAAAACAGTAGCGAGCTACATAGCTCTACTAGTATTAAGATTTGAAAGAAGAAGCAATTATGAGAAGATAATTAACGTAGAAGAGATAATAAGACCATTAAAACCAGAAATAAACATATTACTAGGACCTTCAGCATCATTCAAAGCATATGAGACAGCAATAATGTTCATAGAAGAACTATTTAAAACAGATCCTGAAATCTTAGAAGCAGAAAAACGCTTCAAGAAACTTGAAGAAATAGAATGTGAGAAATATAGTATAATAAGAAGACACTATCTAACAATTGTTGAAAACAGTATTAATGAGCTGAGAGATCCTATAAAATTTACATTATTTAAAATTCTCAACGATTTAAGATATGGTAAAGTACATCTAATAGATAGAACATGTGCAGGATCATGTTACATATCTAAGATAGATCTTCTATCAAGGTACCTAGAAAATAATATAAACCTAATAAATGAATTCTCAGAAAATCTCATAAAAGTAGGAATATTAAAATCAAATTACTTAAGAATAATAGTACCAGCTCCAATACTCGAGGAGTCATTTATTAAGAAAATTATTAGAAGAGAAGATAGAGAGCTAATAAGTAATCTAGATTCAGCATTAATGATGTTAGGATTCTATAAAGAAAAGATAGAAAGTATTGAAGAATTCAGGATAATAAACTATGTTAAAAATATTGAAGGATCTATTAAATTTAGGCTAAGGATAATAACAACGGATAAAGTATCGAAGAGTATAGAAAAGATATTAAATACGAAAGGAAACGTCTTCAATATAATATTAACAAGAATGATAGAGTCTGAAAAGTTAAAGAGAGATCTTGAAGATTCTGGCATACCTGTCATAGTGTATGAGAACTTCAACTCTAAATACATTATTGATAAGATTGTTAAGATTATTCTTGAATTATCCTCAACAACTTATCTGAAGAATGTTAAGGAGCTTCTCGAAGATGTTTTAGAGATTTTAATGTAGTATCATACGGGGAGCAAAGGGGATGACCCCTATCATTGACCCCCTCTATTCGAGGGTCTCCGGGGTCTATTCTTAGAATAGTTATGGCCCCTTATAAAAGTGTCTAGGTAATTTACAAGTGCGGGGATTAGATACCCCTAGCCTCCTCATTGACCCCTGTCACGGGGTCTCTGAGGCTAGGGTTACATATGTTTAAGGGATTTTTAAAGATATTTTTAAGAGGATACGCTTATTCGAGAGTTTCCTCGCCTTCTCCTGATGCAAGTTCTGCTACTGCGTAGTTGCGTCCTATTCTCTTTATTCTAACCTTCACTCTATCTCCAGGTTTCGTGTTTGGTACAAATATTATGAATCCACGTATTCTCGCTATTCCGTCTCCTCTACGAGATAGTTCAACGATCTCGACGTCAACTACGTCTCCAACGTTTACAGGACTTCTCTTGAATCCTCCACTTCCTCTACCTCCACCTCCTGTTCTATATCCTGATCTTCTTCCACCTCTTGTAGATCTATACATTCTTCTCCCGTTCTGAGGAGATCTCTGCGAGCAGACTAATATAGGTCTCAGAGATCCTCCAGACAAGAAATCATCCAAGAAACATACTTAAACTCCCTGCAAGTTGCATGCATGTTTTTTAACATTTCAGGAGAAGAGAAAGATTTTTAAATACGAGAAATAACCTTGAGGTAGTAGCAGCGGTAGATGGGCCCGTAGCTCAGCCTGGATAGAGCGGCGGGCTTTTAACCCGTGAAGGGGAGGAGACCCGTAGGTCCCGGGTTCAAATCCCGGCGGGCC
>JAADDN010000104.1 GCA_013153895.1 Thermoproteota archaeon
TTATGAGGAACCATATTAATGCTAGTGTTACTGTTATCCATAGGAATACTGCTGGTGCTACTGTTAGTGCTTTTCCTAGTTTTGGTGCTTTTTGTACTTTTATGACCCATAGGCTTATTGTCATTAGTGCTAGACTTGCTAGTAGCTGGTTCATTCCTGCAAATGCTGGCCATATTACTAGGAATGCTTTGCCCCATGCTAGTAGTACGCCTAATCCAACTAGTATTAATGATGCTACTACTCTGTTGCTGAGTACCTTATATAATGTTCTTGCTCTATCTTTGAGTGGTGTCATAAGTTCTTGCCATACGTATCTTCCTATTCTTGCTCCTGTGTCTAGGGATGTTAATGCGAATGCTGTGATCCACAGTGTTGCAAATATCGTCATCGCACGTACATCGAATCCGAACGCGTAGTTCGTCATGTATGCGTAGCTTAATGGTATGGCTATCCATTTTACATGTTTCATCACTAGAACATAGTACTGTCCCATGTATGTTGGGTCTGTTAATAACTTATGTACAAACTCTACATAATATGTCTTGAATGTTGATAAGCTTGATAACTTTGTTACTGGTACTCCTAGTGCTTTAGCTACTAGGCTTTTCGCTGACTTAAACATCTTTAGTAGGACTGGTCTTGCTAGTAGTGCATATCCTAAGAATCCTGACATTGATGCTATGACCATAGTAGCTAGGAATCCTTCTGTAAGCATTCCACCATAACCTACTAGTAACGCGTCGATCTCCTTATCAAGCTGTTTCGAGGTTGTTCCTGATCCTACTAGACTATGAAATCCTGATAATGCTCCACAAGCTATAACTAGGGGAACTGCTGGCCAGAATGGTGATGGTTGTGGTGGTGATCCTATGACTCTAGCTGTGAAGAACTGTGTTAATGCTGGTGTTGCTACTTGAGCACCCTTGAATGATGCTACTATAGCTGCAGCACCACCTATAGCTAATGATGCCCATAGTAGGTAAGCGTTCATGTAATCTCTAGGCTGAAGTAAGACCCATACTGGAAGTACAGCTGCAATTATGGTATATATCGTCAATATTATCAGCCACTCGTAGAATCCTAACTTGAACCCCATCATCTGTATGTAATATCCAGCAATTATGGATGCTATCAGGAATATTATTGAGAGTACTGTTCCACCACCTATTCCTAGCCTGGTCCTATACATCACGTAACCTACTATGACCGCTAGCGCTATCATTATGAGAGATGCAGCACCTGCTCCAGGAACAACGCTAAATAATGCTGATATTACGAAAGCAAATGCTGCTACTACAAGAACAAGTGCAAACCAGATGTAAGTGTTGAATGCGTATAATGCTTGTCTACCCATGAGTCTAGATGAGACCCATGCAATACTTCTGCCCTCGTATCTGACTGAGGCTGCTATTGAGAGATAATCATGTACTACTCCTATAAACACGTTTCCAAGCCATACCCATAGGAGAGCTGGAAGCCAGCCCCATCCTAGAGCTATGGCTGGACCTATGATTGGTCCTGCACCAGCAATGCTTGCGAAGTGGTGACCATATAGTACAAACTTGTTAGTTGGTACATAATCAATATTATCTTTAAACAAGTGTGCAGGAGTTCTTCGAGATGGATCTGCTCTAAATACCTTCCTCTCCAGGTACTTTCCATGCACAAAGTAGAACACTACATATATCACTACTGCTCCTATAATCATCAGAGCTAATGTTGGAATCATACTTGTCAAGGTGGTACCTTTCAGCTAGATCTTTATTAAGTTTATACATTATGAATATGTTTTAAAATTAAGAATCCACAACAGATATATGAAGACAATACTTATAAACTAGATCAACAATGTGAGCAGCAGGTGCGACTTCGAGATATATTTAAGAAAGTAATTACAGGAATATCAGAAACTTTCAAGGAGAGATCAGCAGAGCTCATAAAGCTAGAGTTGAGAGAGCTCGAGAACGCGTTCACACTACTCATAATTAGCCCGCTCATAGGTCTTCCAGGACCATCAACAATAACATCACTTAGATTACTACCATACATAGAGCGAGAGCTAGCTCAATCATTAAACATTAGTAGAAGACTTGACGACATGCTTGCAGAAATGTTAGGATACTTAGACATAACATGAAGATAATCATAACTGTTGGAAAGGGAGGAGTTGGAAAGACCACCACTGCAGCTAGCTTAGGCATCGCACTACGTGATAGAGGGTACTCTGTTCTAGTGGTCTCGCTGGACCCAGCTCACAATCTTGGAGATGTACTAAACCTGAAAAGTAGAAGCGGTAAAGTGAAGGTGTTAGATAATTATGAGATTATTGAGGTAGATGTTGATGAAGCTGTTAGAAAATATCTTGATGAGGTTTCTCTAATGATAAAATCAACGTTTAAACATCTCTCAGTACTTAACATAGACAAGTATATAGATATCTTATCTAACGCTCCTGGGGTCGAAGAACATGCGTTGATGAGCGAGTTTAAGAGAATTATTGAGGAGAATGATGATAAGGACTTCATAATATTTGACATGCCTCCAACAGGATTATCATTGAGAATACTCTCACTACCATTCATACATAAGTCCTGGCTGATGGAGTTAAAGAATCTGAGGAAAGCTATACTTGATAGAAGAAGAATGTTGAAGAATATTGGAGAGGAGCTTGGAGATGTACCTATTGATGAGAGTAGTGATCCTGTGATGAGAGAGCTCGATAACATGCTTAAGGAGTGTGAGTTTCTCATAGGTAAGTTAACTAGTAGAGATACAATGTGCATACTTGTACTAGCTCCAGAAACTCTACCTCTCCTTGAGGCAGAGAGAGCATTTCGTAAATTATCATCTCTCGGAATATCTGTGAGAGGATGTGTTGTGAATAAGGTTCTAAAGCTTAGAGAGCATGTTCCCGAGCTCAAGAGCAAGATTGAGGAACAGGAACGTTGTCTAAACGAGATTAAGAAGGTCTTCAAGGATATGACCATAGTTGAGGTTCCGTTTCTAGAGCAGGAGCCTAGAGGGGTTGATGCTTTGAGAAGATACGCTAACTATATAGATTCTCTAGTAGATTTAGTACTTAGGAGCTGATGATAGGTCTATACATATTTGCAGGTATAGTTGCATTATCAGGAGTTGAAGTTTACCAGTATTTTCGAGGTAGGAGAATGAACATGGAGATGATTAGAGATAGTATAAGAATTCTTGAGGAGACTTTTAGACCTGTAGATAAGGAGTATCAGATGGTTGGTCTCTATGTTGGATATAGAGCTAAACTGATTAGAAATGAGGAGCCAAAGAACATAATAGTGTCCTTTCTCACATTACCTAGATACAGCACGCTCTATTACCCAATCTCTAGGATACTTAACAAAGGTGATAGAGTGATGATGGTCTTAAACTATGAGAAAGATATTGGGAGAGGAGAAGTTCATCTCTGTGATAAGAAGTTTGCTAAGAAAATGCTTGAAGATTCTGAGAAAAATCTCAATATTAGAGAGCTTAAATGTGGTATGAAGATCCTATATGAAGATCCTATCACTGCTAAGATATTTGAAGAAACATTCTCAGGAGTTTACACATATATTAGACATGTTGCTTATGATCCATCCTCAAGATGTATATACTTGTACGCGAACTTCTCTAACCTTAACGAGTTTAAGGAGATCATGTGCAGGGTAAGCAAGTTAGCTAGCAGACTTCTATAATAGATAAATACCTGTAACTCACGTAGAGAGTGTGCGAGTACTACTCATTCACGCTGAGAAATTCAGCTTCAAAGTCAGAGAGAGAGCTCTCAAGAATGTACCTGAACTTGATGAGAAGCTTAGAGAGGGAAAAGCTGAGAATGCTCTTGTAGTTTTCACAGCTATTGAAGATTTTGATACTGATTCGATGAGTTATCTTCAGAAGGTTGCTAGAGATATCATAGATGTTGCTAAGAAAGTTAATGCTAAATGTATAGTATTATACCCATATGCACATCTTAGCTCTAACTTAGCTAGACCTGACAAGGCTCTACACATATTTGATAAGCTTAGAGAAGTCTTAGAGAAGAATTCTAGAGAAGAAGGTCTAGAATTCATTTGGGCTCCATTCGGATACTATAAGAGTTTCGAGATCAAGTGTATAGGTCATCCTCTAGCTGAGCTAAGTAGAACATACAGTCCTGAAGAAGTTGAAGGTAAGGAGGAACGTGTTGAGGTTCCAAGCTTCTACGTGATAATAACTCCAGAAGGAGAGATCTATGATGCTAGAGAGTACAAGTTTAAGGAGAATGAGAGAGACCTAGAGATACTTGTCAGGAAGGAGGTCTTGAAGGAGGAGTTGAAGGGTGGTGAGGAGCCTAGATACTTGACCTACTGTAAGAAGTTCGGAATTGAATGGGAGCCCATGTCTGATATAGGTCACATGAGGTATGGACCAGAAGCAACAATAATGTACGACCTAGTAGAGAAATATTCATGGATAGTAGCAAACAGGTTAGGAATACCAATATTCAGGATAAGAGGTACAAACATGTTCAAACTATCCTGTAAACCAATAGCAGAACATGCTAAACTATTTGG
>JAADDN010000124.1 GCA_013153895.1 Thermoproteota archaeon
GCGTATGCCCATAGACACTCCTCCTATCGCTAGACAGCTCCTTAGCCCTAGGAAACACCTCGTCCCTACACACAACAATATCCTCACCAAAGTCACGACCCCTAAACACGATCTTGCCGAAGCCCGGAGCCTCAAAGAGCATGATCTCAACACTAGAGAAACATTAACTGTCAAGGAAAAATACCTTATGCAGACAATCAATTCAGTATCTCGCGTCGCTTCCAACGCTACACTTCACGAAAAATATCGTAGGTGTCATTATCTGAGTTCAGCTTGCAGTAGAGCTAGATATGTGAAGACCTCAAGAGCCCATACTCATGGTTTTGTACATCAATGCTTCAAGTACCTTTAGGTATGGATCCTCAATTTTTACCTCCTTTATAATGCACCCCTCTTTAATTAGGCTCTCGAGAATTCTTACGTTGTCTATGCTTACCTCAGTATTAACGCATCTTAGTGTAAACGAGATCCGATATGTCGTGCTACCACTCCACGCAACATTACCATCGATTAATGCTATTACTCTATCAATACCTAAATATGGAGTTGGAGGTACATGACTGGTTATGATCGTTGTTACTCCCTCACCGAGGTCGTTCAGAGCCTTATCGATAACTAATCGAGTTACAGGGTCAACATTAGCATAGGGTTCATCAAGTAATAGAAGTTTTGGTTTAACCGCTAGTGCAGCAGCTATCTCTACTCTTTTTCTATAACCCTGCGATAGCGATCCTATTCTTCTCGATAGAATTCTATCTAAGCCCAGCACATTCAGAACATTATTAATCCATTTTGAATCTCTAGCTCCATACACGTCAAGGACTATTGATAAGTAGTCTCGTATGCGGAGGTACATCGGCGCGGAAGCACGTTCGGTAACTATAGCTATTCTCTTCCTAATATTCAACGGTATTTTACTAGGGTCATAACCGAAAATGCGTACAGAACCTTTCAAAGGCTTTACGAAACCCATGAGAAGCTTTAGCAAAGTTGTCTTACCGCTACCATTAGGTCCTATGATCATTACCTTCTCGCCGTTACAAATACTCATTGACACATTTTTCAATGCTATTACCTTACCGTACTTCACTGTTACATTATTAACCTCAACTACTACCTTATCTTTATTGAAATCCATGCCCATTGATTAACACCTCCCTTGAGTAAGTTAGGTATCTTAGCCACCCGTACAACAACTATGGCCACACCATGATATGATACCTCGATGCATTGATTATAGGTAATGTTATGAATAGCTGCGCTATGTGTTACTATAGCAACATTGACGGCTACTCCTGGAGGAGCCTTGAGACACAACTCCAGCTTACTAGGGACATACACAACAATGCCGTCTGTGTACCCCTTAGCAACTTCAAGTCTTATTACTTCATTTGCTTCATATCGCATTGCAGATACATATATGGAAATAATTACCACAATAACTGAAATTATGAATACTATGAAAACTCTCCTTCTCATTTTCCTGCACCCCTATAGCTAAGGGTTAGAGAAATTACTATTAGTGTAATGTTAACTATAATTCCATATGCTACTAGTCTTAGGAATGAGCTTTCAAGCTCTATGATGCTGGCACTTACTATCAACATAGGATCAAGTATTCTTGCGAAGGATAGTGGATTACTCACAAACCACACGAATAATAACACTGCTATAGACAACGATGCTACTTCGCTCCCAAGAGCAAGAGCTCCAGTTAGTGATAGAAGTAGAGGTATAAATAAGGAGTCAAAGTATGACACTATTAATGCTAAACGATTAAAGGTCAGGGGCATCACTAGAGCCGGACAAAGCGAGACTATACTAATAATTAATGCTGAAATCATAGTCCAAAAAACATAGCTAGCTCCGAATCGAATAGGACCTAATGCCACAGTTATTTGTATGAGATTTCGAGGATTGAAGATTCTTAACACAATTGCTTGAACTACCGAAGCCAGTAACATAGCTATAGGAAATAGTCGGAGCGTCACAAAGTTTGCTACATAATGCCTTATCTTCATAGATATACAGAAATACACTTTATTTATTGTAATAGTACTTATAGATGAGACAAACTCAATAAAAGTATTATAACTAGATTCCCCTAGTATTGGACTTAAACCAGCACCAAACCTTATACAGTTCCCTAAAGCTCCTTGAGGCTGAAATAATGCAGAAAAAGATATACCTAATGGCGGGGACATATACATAAATGTAAAAAGTATTACTAGTAGAGACAGAATTGATGATAATAGTACTGAGATAAGTACCTCTTCAAGGATTAACTTCCTCATTTCTTGATCACCTTAATGGATATAATAGCAATTGCAACTCCCACAATTAAGGCAACTATTAGCCACGAACCTGAGCTACTACTATTATTCTCCTTGGCACTTATTCTAAACGGTATAGTGTAAGGATTAAAATGCGAAGGATACACATACTTAAAGTCTTTGACCACTAACACGAGCAGACCTTGCTGCGCAACTAGGTCCTTTAGCAACTTTGGGTAACAGTAGCTAGGTATCGGTACGTAGTAAAGAGTTACTGGGTACTCCTTACGGTAGCAACCAACAAGGTTGTCAGGTAGTAAAACAAAAGACTCTAGACCTTTGACTGATACACATCTGCTACACACATATGTAACAATACTACCATTTACCTTATCCAAGAACTTTAGTAAAGACTTAGGACCGTTCAGACATGCAGTAGCTATAGCTGATATTATGTTTCTACCGACTGAACTTATACAAAGCTTTAGAAATGGCATCGATAGCTCGCGTACATATGGAGCACCTATATGTATAGAACTATACGCGCATACCTCGGTAAGGTTGCCATTCTTACTGATGTTGAACTCTATAGGTATGCTAGCAAAATATACTACCGAGCCGCTTTCAATGACATTGATTATCTTTGATGAGTTCGCTAACAATAACGGATAGAATGGGTTAAAACGTTTAGGCCTCATTATACAGCTAATCGTGAAGTTGGAGACCTTCCTAATACTCTCTGGAAGTAGAAGTCTATACTGCAACTTTAGGTACCCTATGTTGAATGATTGTCCATTACTGTATACAAGTCTGAATTTGAGTTGCGCCTTCACCTCAGGAGCGCTATTTGCACTATATACATAAATATAGCCATGGAATCTCCATATTATGGGAAGCTCAATGAACGCACTACTTAATACATATACCCTATTGCTTCGGATAATGAAGGTAATAACTTTACTATACGTAGGGTACAGTTCTAGGTATACGCTCACGTTATTGCAGGAGAGTATCTTAAAGGTTCCGTTTATATAGTAGTGCCGATAGAGGAGACTGCCGTTGAACATTACTATGTATGCATATCCGTCAGCCTTAGCTACATATATATAGTTGTAGCTTGTGTTCACAAAGATCACACATGATGACATAAGCGGAAGTAATATTAGTATAGCTAACAAAAATGATGTAGTTTGTGCATCCATCATTCATATCCCTCTGCTAAGCGTTACAATAATTAGCCTAGCATTAGTACTGAACTCTCCGGTATGTCGAGACTTGCCTCACTATACGGTGTTGAGTCATAGGTACAGCTGCTGAACCATCCCTTGCTGCCTTCATAGAATACTGCCTCAGCAGTATAGCCATATTTTACCAAACTTACTGGTATCCTTAGTATCACATAGTCGTTACTCTCTAGGATTATGTATGGGGTCAGGAAGTTCCTAACAGATATCCCTAGCTTTAGCCATTCGCTCTTCGATATCTTAATTTCAGTATACTTTACGTCCGATACACGCTTGAAATGCTTGTCATTTACTATCACAGCCTTGTAGCACGGAGCCGGCCAGAACTCATACCACGCGGGATTGTTTACTTTTGTTGCTTTAGCTGGTATTACCTCCGTCCAGTATGTTGCGACACCCCGGAGTGTGAGCATCTTGCCTATAAAGGCAATTGCCGCAACTGCTTTATCGTCCCAATTAACCTGTGTTTTGACATAGCCCAACGATAGCGATGTAGTCTGGCTGTAGTCATTAGTCATAGACTTATAGTCTATTCCTACAATACCTTTGATGAAGCCCGTACTTAATCCTCTCTGGCTATTGAGATAGTACACTACTATTGCGCTAGCAATAGCTACAGCTGCTATTATTACTATAACTACTATGAATGCTATACCTCTGCTTAAAGTCACAGATCTTGTTGATCTACCCATGTTCAGCACCTCAATCTATATGGATAAGTCCTGTAATATAAAAACATTCTGTAGAACCATAGGTTAGTACACACTAGCATACTGTATATTCATTAATATTCGTTGATATTATCTAATTAATAGATGATTAAATTGTAATGACTGCTTATAACGTCTAGGATGATAGTACGAATAAGTCTACTATTGGAGGAGACCTTTCTTAGTAACTATAGTAGGCATAGCAATATGACTTCCCGTACTGATAGCGTGTTATGAGGGTTCTTAATCCGGCTGCTAGCGTTAGCTATGGGTGTAACGATGTCTCTACCCAGGTTCTCGCTTAGGTACGGCGGCACCCAGCTGTTCTTCGGCTCTGGCTC
>JAADDN010000085.1 GCA_013153895.1 Thermoproteota archaeon
GAAAAGTGTTCCTGAGTATACGCTCGGATAGCCATACGGCATCAAAATTATGCCATAGTACATACCGTTCTCTTCCGCGACACCTGCTATTATTGAGCCTGTTATGCCAACAATATCTTCAACAATGCCTGTACTTGGGTAATCCATCTTGACCTGATATATAGTTTTCCCAGATATAGTATCTAGGAAGCCTATTACTGGTACTTCTTCGAGAACAGGAAGTACGGTGTTCAAGCACTTCTCAAGTATCGCTGTAGATATGAATGGAACTACTCTTCTATCGGGCGATGGTATGAATACTCTCTGAATATAGTTAGGAATATTGGGTGCAGGTACTAGTTTGGATTCTACTACGATGTTTAATGAGGGCAGCCCTATTATCGTGTTGTTCATGTAAAGCATTCCGTTATCAGCACCATAGTAGTAGAGTGTTACAGAATAGAACTTGGTCGTCGATACTGTACTGTCTAAGGTAATATTAACGCTTACTGGTGTGAGCAGTAGTTTGTTTAGATAGTTGTTGTAGTCTGATGCTTTGAGCACGTTATTCCCTCCTATATTAGGCGTATAACTTGTCTGTACTACTATGGGTTTTATAGTTAGGTTGTCAAGAGTAAACCACTGTCCTGGATACACAGGGCTTGATAAATCGGTCAACGGAATTACTGTATATTCTTTGAGTGATGTGAATAACGCATAGTATGTTGTGCCGGGTATTGATACGTTATATAATATGTCGCCTGTATTACACCCGTATCCCACATACCTGTATCCTAGTGCTAAGAGGGATATCAGGTAGACTGACGTTATACCGTTTCCTGTTATGCCTTTAGATGTTGTTATACTGGCTGTAGCTGTTCCTGTATAGGTTACATTAACATATCCAGATAACGTGATTAGGAGTCCTAGATAGTTCTGCCAGTCTATGCTGACCGGCTCTAATGTTACAGCTTTCACGGAGTAGGATAGTGTGCCATTACTTTTCCATGATACGGCTTCAGCCGTGATATTAGGCTGTGTAATAGTTGTAGCCGTAAGTGCAGATATAGTTATTGATGTAGGTGATGCTGGAGAATATACTGCTGTTGCCGATACGGTTGAGTTAAGTAGTGATGCCGTTTGTTCGTAGAGCATGTATGCATCGGAGCCGTATTGTGCTTGATATAGTGTTCCGGGAAGTGTTGAGGATATAGTGGTATTAGTTATGAACCATGCTATGAATGGATACTGTCCTCCAGTATATGCAAGTAGCTGTCCTACAATATAGTTGTTCTGAATAGGATACTCTATTGCTGTAACTCCTCGAATACTAGCTCCTCGTAGTATTGTCGTATTATCTATTATTATGAAGGGGCCTAGTGCTTGGCTGTATATAGCGTACGTATCGTTTATCAGCACTAGTGAGAACGGTAGAGGATAATCTAGGTGTAAAGACCTGTGCTATTGTAGAGTAGCAGTACAGGGTCTGCTGGATATGTCGCGATGACTGTATCCCCTATACATACCGTGTAGGTCAGGTTGGTTGTTAGAAATGAAGTACCGATTATAGTAGTTACAGACGATACTACGGTCGCCGCATTTGTTTCTAGTATTCCTGCTGTAGCGATAAGTATAGCTACTATGAGTAGTAGTGATGGAAGCTTCATATAGTACACCCCTTTATAACTTTACTAATAATTAATATTGTCGATGTTACCTATAATATATTTATACATTTGACTCCGTCGCAATATCAATTCCATAAATTATATTATAAGCAATATATTTGGTGTAACGCAGAGAATAATACATGCAGAACATCGCGTTCTCGGTGAAGAGTTATGGAGACTACTAAAATAGACAAGATAGAGAAGGTAGTTCATGCTAGGAGTAGGATGGATGCTGTGTTGAAGTTCTTATCGTGCTTGTATAATACGCCTAAGTACTTGATATATGATACTTTCGAGATTAAACGGTTGTCTTATAATATGTTTGCCGTTATTAATGTTAAAACCAAGAAGTCGATGAAAGTAAAGGTTGAAGAGGTAAGTGATTTACTGCATAAGCATTTTCTCAACGACCGTGCATTCAGGATTGCGGTAACGGAGTAAGAATAGGTTTCTTAGTTTACTTCTTTTCTTACTAATTTCTAGTTTTATTATTTCTAAGCTATACTTCTCTCTATTGAGGTGCGGGGAATGAATCTTGTCGATGTAGTTAGGACGATATATTTCAATAGGAAAAAGATAATTAATAGCAGAAGATATGCGTACAGTATAATTGATGTGCTTCGTACTGCTGAGAAGTATGAGATGTTCTACTTTATCATAGACTATGTATCGTACAAGAAGCTAACCGTCCATCTTGATAAGCTTATAGCACAAAGGAAATTCTCGAAGATAGTTCTCAATACGAATGCTCTGAGAGAGCTTGTAAGGCTTGAGGAGAGTGGGGGCAAGCTCGTTATACGTATTGGTGATAGTAGGAGTGAGGTTTCGCCTAGAGATATAGCGTGGTTGTCACAGATTCCTCTGTATCCTCATGACAAAGTACTTCTTGTCGACTGGCTTGTAAAGCAGTTGGGGGTTAGAGATTATGAGCGTGCTGATGTTTTATGGGATAAGGCTGAGAAGAAGCCTGTTCTGGTTGTTACAGGGTCTCCGATAAGAAGAATTGTTGTGAATACTGAGAATCTTAGCATGTCTATGGTTGAAATGATATCTAGGGCTTATTGGGGAACCCTAGTGCGTTTCAATATTACTGCTCCGCTACATATGGTTGAAGATGTGCTTGATACTGCTAGGCGTATTGCTACCGGGTTCCTTAGGGCTGGAGCAGATATCTCTGAGACTAGTGGGGGTGAAGTAGAAGTTCGGATGGATAAGGATACGGTTAGTCTTTGGGTTAAGTCTCTGATTAGAGGAGCAATGAGGCGTAGGTATGTGTTTTTCATAAGGATGAAGAAGGATAAGAGCATAGTATCAATAGCTCCGGTATCGGGTACGGGCTTTGCGGGGCTTACTAATCTTCTTCTCCTGCGGGATGATGCTAGGCGGTATGGTGTTGATGTGAAATTAGAGGTTATCGGTGAGTATGGGAGTGTTGTAATGATAGCTAGGGATTATAGGGCGTTGGAGAAGATGATACCGGGGATTGTTAATATTCTTAGGAGAGTGGTGGTTGTTAGAGGTAGGAGTGTTCAGAGCAAGTTAAAGGAGATAAGAAAGATACTGCATAGCGGTAAATATCCAGCGTTCCAGTCTCTAAAGGATGATTTAGCTGACCTGCTTACTATCTATGTAGAAGCGGTTCTGTCTAAGGATAAGCTTGTAGCGAAGTATGCGGAGAAAGTGCTTGAGCCATTGATTATGGAGTATATGAGCCTAGGAGATATTAATGAGTATATTGAATCTCTACGTAAAACACGTGGTGATAAGCGTAAGATAATGGTTGTCGAGGAGCTCAGGAAGAAATACATGAAATATCATGGGCTCATAAGAGATAAAGAGAGAAAGGCTGAAGCCACAACTACGTAGGAGCTATAATCCTTAAATATTATATTTTCATAGTTTTTCATCGGGGTTTCGTAATGTTATCGGTGTTAGCGGAGAAGAATTCCTCTAGCGTAAGTTCTCCGATTAGATTTGTAGTACCGACAATTATCTTCTCATTTAGTGATTCTAAAATAAGAAAAGAGCTGATAGATAGGGCTAACATATATCTAAGAAAAGCTGGAGCGACAAAGGATTTCTACTCTAGAGTATCGTATATGTTGACAGCACTCTATCTATATAGTGTGGCATTATCGAGAAGCCCTAGAGAACATAAAGTGCGTGAAATAAGTATTCCTAAAAATCTACCCAGCTATATTACTACGAATACAGTACTACGCAGGATAGAAGAACTTATACAATACTACTTCAACCTCGCACGAGAGATGTTTATGGAAAACCATACATGTCCTAAGCTGTTTCTCCGTAACCCAGTTTTCATGAGCTTAGTTTCTCTGAAAAACTACGTGCAGGAATTCTCTAGTACATATAATATATATAAGGAGATAGCTGAAAAACTAGGTGTTGAGACAAAGCCTTTGCTAACTCTGTATGAGTCTCGCAATAGGAGATACTATACTATATTTGGCGGTATCCGTACATCTATGAGAAACCATATTGATAAGAACTCGGTATTATCTCTTGTGAGAAAGTATGGTTTTATGGTAGAGGAGAAGAGTAGTAGCGTTATGTACGCTTACTATTCAGGTGCTCATACAGGTATCGTGTTATCGCTAGTACTCGCTGGTTATGGGGAGGTGCTCACGCTGGATGTATATGTTGAGGAAGCGGATGCAGATAGGGTTTAGCTGAAAATTATGCATGTTTTTCTCTTATCATCAATAAGTACTAGTGAATTACCACTAGTGATATAGTAGAGAGGCCTTCCCGTGAACGCTACTCTTAGTTCTGGTAGGTTCTTGAATACATGATAGAGTGGTATATAGACGTAGTCGTATAAGTTTTTATACAGGAGAATAGATGCCTTATCATTCCGTGTTATTCTTGTACCGTACTCTAGCTTC
>JAADDN010000155.1 GCA_013153895.1 Thermoproteota archaeon
ATAGCGGGGGTGCCCGAGCCTGGCCAAAGGGGGCGGGTTCAGGTCCCGCTGGCGTAGGCCTGCGTGGGTTCAAATCCCACCCCCCGCACCAAGCAACGACTTTTATATTATTTAGGTCTAGGTTATGTAGTGTCTAGATGAGTCAGGTAGCTGCTCAGTCTAGGAGTGTTCTGTGGGTTGAGAAGTATCGTCCTAGAAGGCTTAGTGAGATAGTTGATATTGAGGAGGCTAAGAAGAAGGTTGTTGAGTGGATTAAGCAGTGGTTGAGTGGTAAAATTCCTGAGAAGAAGGCTATCTTACTAGTTGGTCCTCCTGGTGTTGGTA
Organism: Thermoproteota archaeon; assembly: GCA_013153895.1. Lineage (GTDB taxonomy): Archaea > Thermoproteota > Thermoprotei > Thermoproteales > Thermocladiaceae > JAADER01. The sequence goes on from JAADDN010000155.1 coordinate 325, forward strand.
AGACTACTCTAGCTCATGCTGTAGCTAACGAGTTTGGTCTTGAGGTTCTCGAGCTTAATGCTAGTGATGTACGTACAGGAGAGAGGCTTAGGCAGATAATTGGTAAAGCTATGAAGGAGGCATCACTGTTCGGATTTAGAGGTCGTTTAATACTTCTAGACGAGGTTGATGGTCTACATGCTAGAGAGGATGCTGGAGGATTATCAGCAATTATTGAGCTTGTTCAAGAGACTAGGTGGCCAATAATAATGACTGCTAATAATCCATGGGATCCAAAGTTTAAGCAGCTTAGAGAGATTGCAGAGGTCATTCAGATAAAGCCTCTAAGCGAGGATGATATTGTACTAGTACTGAGGAGAATATGTAATGCTGAAGGTATAAAGTGTGAGGAAGATGCTCTAAGACTGATAGCTAAAGCATCAGGTGGTGATCTTAGAGCTGCCATAAATGATCTACAGAGTGTTGCTCAAGGTAAGAAGGTTCTAACTAAGGAGGATGTTCTACGTCTATCAGATAGAGCTCACCAGTACGATATGTATAGGATACTTGATAAAGCATTCAGGATAAAGAGGATGGATGAGGTTCGTCAGATAACTTTTCTACCAAGCTTTGACTGGGAAGCATTCTTCCCATGGGCTGCAGAGAACGTTGCTATAGTATATGAGAAGTATCCTACAGCTATGGCTGACGCATACGATAATCTGTCTATGGCTGACGTATTTAGAGGAAGAATACTTAGAACTCAAGAGTGGGAACTAATGCCATACATGACTGAGCTAATGGTTGGTGGTATAGCTCTAGTTAAGAATAAGCCTTCACTACCTAGATTCATAAGGTTTCAATTTCCTCAGAAGCTTCTCATATTATCTAGAACTAAGGAGCTGAGAGAACAGAGAGAAGCATTCATAAACAGGTTAAGACTTACACTACATGTAAGTTCTCGAATAATAACTACGGAGTACCTGCCCCTCATCAGGTTCTTGATAAAGCATGATAAGGAGTTTGCTAGAAAGTTCATAGATTACTTAGTGAAGCATGGCTATAGTTTAGATACTATAGAGAAGATACTCAATGTTGAGCTTCCAAAAGAGGAGATTAAGGTGACTACGAGAAGCAGGAGGAGGTGAGTCAGCCCATCTCTTCCTCGTATCTATCGAGTCTAAATGACTTATACTTTCCTGTTGGTTCTCCCCACTCAACACTCATCTCAACTTTCGCACCTTTAAGTATTGTCGGTAGGTCCTGCTCTAGGAACTGTTTTAGAGCAGGCTCAGGTCCCTCAGCTACTATCTCTATAGCTGACTTATCTGGAGTCTCTGCACAGAAGCCCTTTAGACCCCTCTTCACAGCGTATGCACGAACCTGTGGCTTGAATCCAGGTGGAGTCTGACCTTTTATGAGTATTCTGAGCCTCTTGTTACTCATACGCTCCTTACTATGTATGCTAGATGTTATTAATGTTTACCTGAAATGAAAAAGCTACACAGTACCTGTAAGCATAAGTTTCATCTTGAAACGTGGGAAGAGACTTAAGAGATGAGTCAGATACTTATAATGATGATGAGCTTGGCCTTCGATGAGAAGATGATTAAGTTGGCTACATGCTGATCAGTTAACCCTGACCTCGTCATCTCTTCAGGCAGGGCGAAGCAATCATCACCATATGCTCACTATAGGGAGACCTTATTAATAAGTTAATCTCAAGTAGATTAATGTCTTACGTTATTCCTCGAAGATTATATGAGATCATTAGAAGAGAAGCAGAGAAACAAGACCTCACCGTTGAAGAATACATCCTCGAGACCATGTTAACCAACAGCGATCCTTATAAGAGGGCTCTAGAGTATATAAAAGTAGCAGAGGAACTTCTAGAGCAAGCTGAGAAAGAAATTGAAAAAGGAGAAAGTCTACAAGCAGCTGAGAAACTGTGGGGAGCTACTGCACTTGCAGTAAAAGCTTATGCAGCATGGAGAGAGGGAAGAGTTATTAGATCTCATAGAGAGTTATGGGAGTATAAGAATGTTCTAAAGAAGGAGATTGGAGATTGGGTTCAAGATGTGTGGATGCATGCACATGGATTACACACATGCTTTTATGAGAACTGGTGCACAGATGAAGACGTGAAAGAAGCATTACCAAGAGTAAAGAAACTTATTGAGCATATACGTACACTATTGATAGGAGACTAGAATTATTTTTGGAAAATATTTCTCATTCTAGTACAATGATGAAAGCAGAGTACTTACCACCATCAGGTCTATCGCTAGGACCAGCTATTATGTTTCTCTTAATTAACTCATTTAACGCTCTTCCAAATATGATATGATAGATCTGGTTAAATGCTTCTTCGAGAGGTATATCGTTTCTTGCTGGTGTCGTCTTACTGTATACTTCTCTTATCTTTTCGAACTTTGATTTAAATGTTTGAGCTATGTTCTTCAAAACTTTTCTGGATATGTCTCTAAGTGAGGAATAGTCTTCATTTGTAAGTACAGGTATATTTATCCTATACCTCTTCGCGTCTAGTAGTGTTATATACCTGATAGATAATAGTAGTGTGAGGTCTAGTATTAGATTTGAGGGATCGATGTTCAGATTTTTCTCTAGGTCTCTAAAAGATAGATCTTTCTCTGCTAGAGTCTCCATTATCATTCCTATCTCTATCATCCTGTTATTCACTATATTCGAATCTACTCCCTGTGTATCCCAGAGCCATGCTAGGTCTGGAAATGCTAGTCTTATTCCTGTAGGTGGAATGTTGCCATGAGTATTGAACCAGTATTTCCCGAAGATTGATCCATGACCCCATATTGGGATCTCTCTAGGATTGAGAGGTCCTTTCTCAAATCCTACAAAAATGTACTCGCCACCTCCAGGCATCTTTTTAGACTTTATGATTAGACCTTCCTCTGATAGTACTTCTAGACCCTCATAATCTAGTGTTAGAGCTCCAACAGTAATATACTCTAGATCGCTAAATTGTAGACCTCTCTTCACTATAGTTAAATTATCTATAACTCTATGAATCTCAGGTAACCACTCTTTAACAATATTAACAACGTCGCTAGTGAGCTCATTTATCAGAGGTAGTAGAATTTCTTGGTCTCTTGTAGTAAATATTGCGAAGCCTGGTCTAAACATGCCATCTTTCTCTCTAACTAGACCGCAACGTAGAAGCTCTTCAATATGTTTCGCAACATCATTTACAGGAACTCTCAATTTCTCAGCTATCTGCTCAATACTTGCTGGTTCAGAATTTATTAAGAGGAGTATCTTCTGCCTTTCTGTAGGTGCAGTAAGCTTATATGGTCTACATTCCTCACCTTCTTTCCCACACATAGCAAACTCTATCAAAGAATCATGCATTAGCACACGCTAGTGATAACCTTCTCAGTAACACATTAAAAGTTGACGTGTCATGTTGACATTTTTATGCTTGGCGGGCCCGCCGGGATTTGAACCCGGGACCTCCGGCTCCGGGGGCCGGCGCTCTCTATCCTGGCTGAGCTACGGGCCCTCTCTACTTCTTTACAGGTTTAGGTTTAAAATCTCTTTTAGTTACTGTTTAACGTGTGATGAGCGCTCTGTCGCTTAGTTTTGAATGCTGATAACGAACCCGTCTGAGCTCACGTTTAACATTATTTCAGTGATGATCATGGGAACGACTGATACGTGATGATGGCTTGATTGACTGATCACTCTTGTAATTCTTCCTCTATCTCAACACCATTCTTCAGAAGATCCTTCAAGTGTTTTGCTATGTCTTTTCTCGCCAGCATTATTAGGACCATTCCTGGCTTTATCACTGCACCATTAATATCGGTCTTCAGCTCATCTTTCTCAAATATTGCTATTACCTTCACACCTTTAGGTAGTTTTAGCTCGCTAACCTTCTTACCTACACATTTATCTCCCTCAGATACTACGTAAGATATGAGCTTGTACTCTGTACCTGTAGACTCTACTATATCTACCATGTCCTTACGACCCTCAACTAGAGACTCTAACAAGCTTGCTAACGTGTTTGAGAACTCTAGTACTTCTATATTCATGCTTCTCAGAGCCTTAGCAACCTTGCTGTCTGATAACATTGTGAGTATTCTCTTAGCTCCAAGACACTTACTAAGTACTGATAGGAGAACGTTTGTCTCATCTGTCTCTGTTGCTACTACTACGACGTCTGAAGTCTTCATATCTATACTCTGCTCAAGAAACTCTAGGTCAGTGTAATCTCCAACTATGACCTCGACATCAGTCTCCGTGAGAATCTTATCACACATCGTCTTATCTTTACCAACGACCACGACCTCATGTCCCTTCTGTGATAGCTTCTTTGCTAGTTCACTCGTGATTCTGTTTGCTCCGAAGATTAGAACCTTCATTTAATCGCCCTACTCTGTAAGTTTCTCTGCGAGAGTGGTCTTAAGTCTCTTTCTCTCCATCCTAAGTCTCGATATAGCTACAGATATCAGCGTGAGCCAGGGCATTATCTCTAACCTTCCAGATAACATATCAATTATGAGCACTATCTTACATATTGGTGATGCAGATGCACTAGTTATACCTACACTTAGACCAACACAGCCTAACGCTGATGCACATTCAAATAATGAGTTTATGAAAGAGTGACCACATGCTGTCACTATTGTAGCACTTATGAAGAGTATGAAGAGGTACAGTAGAACGAACATGAGCACCCTATTTATATCCTTATCCTCCAGCTTTATCGATCCTATAGTCCTTCTTATCAACGTACCTGGAGGCTTAATAACCTCCTCAATATTCCATCCAATAGCTTTAAAGAGGACTGATAACCTAAATATCTTTATACCTCCAGCAGTTGAGCATGTACAACCACCTATGACCATTGCAGTTATAAGTAGAAGCTTTGTTACAGGAGATAGATTTCTAAGTCCAGTTAATTGAAATCCAGTAGTTGTAAGTGCAGAGATCTCGTGAAATAATCCTAGAAACACAGCACTGCTGAAACTATACTTATCGAAGTACATGTATGAGAGTACTGTAAGCACTGATAGAACTGTTGCAACTATGAGGAAAGCTTTCAACTCTGGAGAGAAGGCTTCTCTAAATCTTCCAGTAAATAGTCTAGCATGATCTCTAAAGTTCATGGCACCAAGCATCATCATTATTATACATGACACATAGAAGAGGAGTGGAAATCTTATATGAGAAATAATATTGAGAAGTGGAACGTTATAGTTAGTGAATCCTCCAGTAGCTATGGTTGTCATAGCCATGCAGACAGAGTTGAATAGGTCTATGCCAGCTATGAAGTAGAGTAATGCACATATGACTGTATAGAGGACATATATTCTAACCATGATCTTAGTTGTTCTCCATATAGTAACCTCGATCCTCTCTCTACCTTCGGCAAGGTAGAGGTATGTTATTGGTGATCCAGGTCTAGCTAAGAATACTATGAAGACTACGACAATACCTATCTCACCAACCCACTGCAATACTGCTCTCCATAATTTGAGAAGTATTGGGAGAGCTGCAACATTCTTCATAACTGTTAGACCTGTACCTGTGAGACCACTAACACATTCAAAGAATGAGTCTAGAAAATCTATATGTGCTAGAAGGAATGGTATTGTTGCTATTAGTGCAGAGAAGATCCATGTTAACGTTACTATGTATACTGCCTCTATGTATGTTGATATTGAGTATTCGCTCAATATTTTTGATAATACTTGTAATGTTACGAGTATTGGTACTAGTGTTAGAGCTGTCTCACCTATGAGATAGAGCTGATCTAGAGCGTGAGAGTATAAGCATATTAGTGCTGCAGCTCCACATGTTGCATACATTACGTAGACGAATGTGAGTAATGTTCTACAGAGACCAGCAACTACGTTACGATTAATCATAAGTATCCTAAGCTTGGTACGTTGATGAGCCTATATTTCAATTATTGATCCAGCACCGCCTATGATAGTTCTCTCAGGTATCTCGCTCAGGAATATGTGTAGTGCTCTCAGTCCTGTGCAGTGTAGTGGCATTATGAGCTTTATATCCTTCTTCTTAAGTATCTGACATAGCTCTCTTATCCTATCTGGACTCTCCCTCTCCTGATGAAGACCACCTATTACAGCATAGATCTTTCTTACACCTGTAACCGATGTTGCGTACTCTATTATGTTAAGTATTCCTGAGTGTCCACATCCTGTGAGTATTACTAGACCCTTATCTCTCACATTTATTATTAATGCTGCATCATCAGGCATTGAGTCTCTTATGAGTCTACCATCTTCACGTGCAACATACATGTCTGGAGTATATTCAGGATATCCATATCTCAAGATCTCACCTGAAAAGTAAGTTCCAGGACATATCTGCACGATATCTCTAGTAAGAATAAGCTCACACTTATCCTCTAGATCCTTCCTCGAGAATGGTATCCCGATGTACCTTAATGTACCTCTTATAACAAGCTTCTTCGCAAATATTTCAGGATGAGCTATCACATGAACATCATTACCAGTCTTCTCGAGAACCTTCAATAGACCTCCAGTGTGATCATAATGTCCATGACTTATGACTATGTGAGTAACCTTACTTAGATCAAGTCCAAGCTTCTCAGCATTATTAACAACTATACCTGTCTGTCCAGTATCGTAGAGAATATTGTAAGTCTTACCATCAGCTCTCACTTGAACGTACATGCTTAAGCCCCACTCTGCGAGTACGGGTGATGGAGTTATGGCGTAGTTATCCACTAGTATTGCTATTCTTACGGAATCTGTGTAGGTTAGCATTTGCTAAACAAGTCAACCTATTGTGAAGTATATAACTATTATCGCTCACGATGCTGTATGTTTTAAATCCTGAAGATATGTATTATATGGAGGTAGGAGGTGCCTATAATATATGTCGACTCTAGAGAACATAAGAAGGCACAGGAAATCATAAAAGAATTGAGAAGACTTGGCGCTACAGTGATAGAGAAGATGTTAGATATTGGAGATTATGTAGTATCTGAGAGAGTGGTGATAGAGAGAAAATCTGCTAGAGATTTCGCAAAATCGATAATTGATGGAAGACTGTTTGATCAAGCTGCTAGAATGAGAGAGAAGTATGAGAAGCCTATAATAATTGTTGAAGGAAATTTATGGAAGGTTGATAAGTATATGAATATAAACATTAACTGTGTTCTAGGAGCACTAATATCATTAGTAGTTAAGTTTAATATAACAGTTCTGTTCAGTAGAGACAAATCTATGACCGCATACCTCATATATGATCTAGCTAAGATGGAGCAGGAGAAAGAGAAGAGAGGATTGAAAACTCAGACAGGTAAGAAGAACTTAACGATAAGAGAGTTACAGGTACAGTTTTTAGCTTCACTTCCTGGAATAGGTGTTAAGAGAGCAGAGAAGATTCTTGAAGAATTTAAGACTCCTCAGAACGCGTTAGCTAATGTGAGACTCTGGACAAGAGTGGGAGTTCCTGAGAGCACGATATTTCTCATAAGGAAGGTTCTTCAGACACCTTACTCAGAATCTTCTAGAGAGGTCTTAGATAGGCAGGTTAAGATAGATGAGGTTGTTAGACAAGAATCATGTCAGGAAGAGGTTTCTAGGAAGGATAGGGGATTAGGAATATTGAGATATCTTGAACAGTCTAGCTCAAGTGAAGATGGTTCGAGTGAAGGATCTTCTCAGGGATAAGATTCCGAAGGATCTTATTGATCTTGTACCAACAAGTTTTGATATTGTTGGTTCAAGACAGGGAGCTGTAGCTATAGTTGAGATTCCTGAGGAGCTTGAGGAGTATAAGTATGAGATTGCTAAAGCAATAATGAAGATTAATAAGCATGTTAAAGCTGTATTACGTAAGATAGGGCCGAGAAGAGGAGCCTTCAGATTATATGAGTATGAGATACTTATACCTGGACCTACAGAAGTGATACATAAAGAGGCTGGGTACTTAATAAAGGTTGATCCTACAAAAGTATACTTCTCTCCTCGAGATCAATCAGATAGGTTAGAGATTGCTGAACAGGTTAGAGATGGTGAGACAATTCTATACCTCTTCGCTGGTGTTGCACCATATGCAATAGCTATATGTAAGAGGAGAAATGTCCATGTTATTCATTGTGTAGAGATCAATCCTATAGCAGTAAGATACATGATTGAGAACGTGAGATTAAATAAGCTTAAGGGCAAGATTGTTCCTATTGAAGGTGATGTTAATGTTGTTGCTCCAAAGTTCTATTATAAGTCTGATAGAGTACTAATGACGTTACCTCTAGGAGCTTACGAGTATGTTCATCATGGTATACTTTGCATACGTAGAGAAGGAGGTGTATTACATTTTTATCATATTGGTAAGGAACCTGACATATTTTCTGAAGCTGAGAATATTGTTAAGGAAGCTGCTGATAAGTTTGGTAGAGAGGTCACTATTATTAATAGGAAAATTGTTAGAGATTATGCACCAAGAATGTATAAGATTAGGCTTGACGTATATGTGAGATAGCTATAGGAATCTAGGCATCTCTCTTCTCTCTGATCCAGCTTCTCTAGCCATATGTGCAACCTTCTGCTCAAAGTATAGCTTAAGTATCTCAGGAACCTTAGGCTCGCTAGAGATCTTCTTCAGAAGCTCAGTATACTTCGATGTGTGGTCAATATCGAGCTTAACGAAATCTATAACTATCTTACGAAGCCTCTCCTCAAGCTCTTTCAGAAGCTCTGTAGGCATTATTGACGTTATTACAGGATTGTTTAGCCAGGTCTCGAAGTCTTTTAGAGTCCTCTCTATGTACATTAACATTGCCTGAGCTGAGTAGAGTAAGCTTAACCTATCCTCGTTAGTTGCTATATATTCTCCAAATTTCTCAAGCTCACTAACAAACCTCTTCTGATCTGTGACCCACCTCTCCAACCTTCTGATCAATCCATCTATGTGCTCCTTTATCATCCTGACCTTTGGGTCTTCCATAAAGTTCATGCTCACGAGACAATATGCGTGTACGTATTATTAAAGCCTTTTGTTTTGTAAAATCTCGCGAGAGCGAGCATACTCACACATGTCTACTATAGGACAGATACCACATCTAGGAGACAAAGCTCTACATACCTCTCTACCATGCTTAATCAAGACTAAGTGAGCAGTCATGAGCATTTTAACATCATTATTGAACTCTCTAATAAAAGTATTAGAGATAGAGTCATAATCTACCTTCTCTACAAGCGGTATCCTGGAACTTATCCTCCTAATATGAGTATCAACTGGGAAAGTTGGGTAAAAACGTCTAAAGAGTAGGAAAACATCAACACTCTTACGACCTAACCCATCAATTGAGAGTAAGATCCTCCTAATAGTACTTGGGTCCTCATTATCTAGAAAATCTTGCCCTCTCTCAATAACTAGGTCAGATATGTTACGTATAGTCTCATATTTTCTCTTATACATTCCTGACACTCTTATACACTCTATAACATCATTAGGATTCTTAACTATCTTAACAGGATCTAGAGGTCTACCAAACCTTGATACCAGATTATCGAAAGCTCTCTTAGCAAGTTTATCACTCGTATTTTGTGAAAGTACTATAAGTATGAGAAACTCATACGGTGTTAATTCCCTAGAAAGCTTATATATTGGACTATCCTCAACTCTAAACTTGTAGTAGCTTATTAGTCTATTAATGATCTCTCTTATCATATTAATGCTAGTAACATTCCTATTATGATTACTGTTAACGTTGTTGCTGTCGGTATTCCCATAACATACATTAGAAATCTCTTATAATGTCTTATACAGTTACTAAGCTTCTCCTTAAGATGATTAAAACCTTCAATTCCTAGAACTCTAGGTCTTATATTGATCTTCTTATAGACTATACATTTAACTTTTGATAATGAATTTTCTAGCTCGTTAACTACATTCTCAACATATGTACATATCTTCTCTAGATCACTTTTCTCACCTAGAATAGCGTAACCTCTACCTGACACAAACTTGACAAGCTCATGATCATCCATGGTTACTACCTCCACAATCCTGTTACTTCTTGAGAGTCTCTGTATAATTTTCTCTCTTAACTCTCTAGTCATGTTATTACTGTCAAATGATATGAGAACTAGGTCTCTAGTCTCCATCCTATTTATGTACCTTAGATAGAGTATATGTACTCCTTCTGGACCTATCTCATCTGGGCATACTCCTTCAATATTTTTCAAGTTTCTCCATGATGCGTAGAGGATACAGGTCTTATCATTACCTTCTGCTAATTTTCTTAGAAGAGTCTTAAGTTCTCTGATCTCATTGTTACTCCATGTTGAATCTCCATCATAAGAGTTCTGAGAATCTACTAGAATAATATTACGTAATGGTACCTCTTTTCTAACATGTTCATAAACTTCTAATGGTATATCATCTGTAGCTCCCTTCTTCTTGCTTACTAATACTATATTTACAGGTCCTAGAGGAATCTTAACTAGGCGTATGAGAGAACCTTCAACTATTTCAGGAAGTCCCTTAACTAAGGATATTGTTGATTTACATTCATCAAAGAGTCTTCTACTCTCACTCTCTAACTTCTTAACAATTTCTCTACAACTCTGTTCGTCGAGTACATCTAGCTCATGACTACCAACACCATGAAGATATATGATGTCTCCTCCTGATCCTCTTCTTACAGCTTCTGTAACATCGTATAGTAATCTTGATCCTACTGTCCCACTTATAGGTCCAAAATGTAGATATGGTATTGTTATTATACATCTACCATCATTTTCAGTCTCTATCCCAATAACATGTACCTTAGTGTCCACATAGGTCGATATCTCTCTTAAGGTCTTCTCGAATGCCTTAACATTATTTCCAAATGCTTCGAAGAATGAGCTTAATAGTTTAATCATGAAGTTAGAGCTCTTCTGTTCTAGAAACCTTATCATGAGGTATGTACTAATTATTGATGATCCATATACAGCACAGTCAAGCATTAGGTAGAATCTGAAAGGTATGTTTAGAAGTGTTGAAGCTATAGCTTGAGGAGGAAGCATGCTTACGCAAGGTGCTAGTAGCTTAGCAATCTTTCTACTCTTCTTATCATCCATGTTACTTATAGATATTATGCTAGTGTGAAGTCCTGAGAAGGCTACTAGAGATACTAGTGCAATAACCTTCTTAATTAGTAGGCTAAGCATTAGATCTGCTATAGAGCTTATAGAAGGTATAGAAATTGATAGAGATCTAGCAAATCTAGAACGACCAAAACCGTTACCACAGAACCAGTAAGATACGTATAGTAGAGAGCTAGTGAAGAGGTATAATAGTGGTAGAACTATTGTTAGCTCTATGTTAAGCGTGAGAAGATATAGGAATAGTGGATATATTGTGAAGAGAGCTGATGTTGATGCTATTCTAACTACCTTATAGGCCCTGTTAAGCACTAGATTATACCCTCTCTCAAATACTCTACTCATCTGTGACGCTTCTCAGATATGTGTAAACCTCATTTAAATCTATTTACCTCAGACGCATCAGGTGATTCCTTATTAGATTCCTATATATCTCACTTGTATACTTGAAATGAACCATTCCTCTATTGAAGGTTGGGACCTTATATACTATGAGTCTATCAATCTCGTAACCATATAGTACTACATATCCTACGTCTCTAGTAACGTCCTTGGATAGTAGTGTGTACACTATCTTCCTATATAGTTCAACACTCTTTCTCTCTCTTGAATAATGTACTAGAACTATCTTATCGAATCCATATTCAACATATTTCATTACTGATGTTATACCTCTATGAAATGTCTTATCAATATCTACAAATTTGTGAGCTATAACGTCTCTCTCAGTGACTATTATTAGATCAACAGGAACTTCAAGTACTAGTGGAACTATGCTTGGTATGTGTCTATAGTTCTCTATGTGAAATACGTATCTACTAAAGAAGTACTCATCTAGTGACTTAACTATTCCTGAGTATAGGCTAACTATGCTTGGATAGACATCGTATAGATGTGTTGAGGGGAGTAGAATATGCATCTCTAGTACTGGAACATCTATTCCTATGTTCATGTACTCCTCTATCTTATCAACAAACGACTTTCCTATACTATCTTCAGCATATGTTGATACGTGTTCTGTGAGTCTCATTAGACCTGGAAGATATACGTATCTTCCAACATGTATGCAGAGTCCTCTCTTCTCAAGCTCGTTAAATACTATATCTGGATCTACTATCGACTTGCTCTTTCTTATTGCTGCCTTATTTATTATTAGTGAGCCAGCAGGCGTGAGATATGCTTTACCTTCGATACCTATCATCATTCCTGTTGTAGCCCATAGCCAGACCGTGTCTCTGATCTCGTATCCTATGTTTATCACGTTTCTCAGAACTGCGAGTGGATCTACATGCTTAGCTACTATATCTCTATCGAGCTTGTAGGCTCTCTCGATATCTGATGGCGATCCTGACGTGATAAGTTTTATTACCTCCTCGAACATGGTAACATCGTTAGTGATGAGGGCTGAGCTCATGATCGGTGATTGATTATGAGCAGTCTGATCTCTACATCATTTAAAAACCATTCTACGCTCACTCTATCATTTACTATCAGCATCATGATTGTTCTACAGACCTAAGTATAGATAGTAGACTCTTTTATATATTGCTACTGACAGAAGAGTACTCATGACATGCTTATGTTACCTATATGTGATCATTCTACTCCATGTATGCTCCTCTTGATGCTGGTGCTGCTCTCTCAGCATACTTCTTCAATACTCCTCTAAGATCTCTCTTTGGTGGAGACCATCTTCTACGTCTCTCCTCTAGCTCAGACTCGCTTAGCTCAACATTTATGATCTTCTTATCTACATCTATCTCAACTATGTCACCATTCTTCAGTAATGCTATTGGTCCTCCAACATATGCTTCTGGACATACATGACCAACCATGAGTCCTCTAGTAGCTCCTGAGAATCTTCCATCTGTGACTAATGCTACAGATTCTCCAAGTCCTTGACCAACTATTGCAGCAGTTATCTGTAACATCTCTCTCATTCCTGGACCTCCTCTAGGACCTTCATATCTTATCACTAGGACTGTTCCTGGCTCAATCTCTCCACTAAGTACTGCTTTTACAGCCTCCTCCTCAGAATCGTATACTTTTACTGGTCCTCTAAACTTTCTTATCTTTGTTCCTGAGGTCTTAACTACAGCTCCTTCAGGAGCTAGGTTTCCTCTCAAGATAACTAGTGCTCCAGACTTCATTATTGGGTCCTCTACTGGTCTTATCACATCTCTCCTTCTTGGAGGTTCTGCTTCAGATATGATCTCTCTAACATATTTTCCAGATACTGTAATCACATCTCCATGAATGATACCTAACTTAGAGAGCTCCTTCATCAGTGATGGAACACCACCAGCCTCATCTAGATCAACCACATAGTAGGGTCCTCCTGGAGATATTGGACAGATGTATGGTACCTTCTCCTGTAACATATCGAAATCATCTAGCTTAAGGTCTACACCAGCTTCATGAGCAATAGCGAGTAGGTGAAGGACTGTGTTTGTTGAGCCTCCAAGAGCAAGATCGACCGCTATAGCATTTAGAAAGGCTTCCTTTCTCATTATATCTCTAGGCTTAAGATCCATCTCTACTAGCTTAACTATCATCTTACCAGCTTCTCGAGCAGCTGCTAATCTTCTACTAGATACTGCAGGAATAGTTGAGCTGTATGGTAGAGACATTCCTAGAGCTTCTGCAAGAATGTTCATTGTATTAGCAGTGTAGAGACCCGCGCAAGAGCCAGGTCCTGGACAAGCTCTCTTTTCTATCTCTCTAAGCTCATCCTCACTTATCTTACCCTTAGCGTATGAGCCTACAGCTTCAAACACGTCTTTAATATCTATCCTACGATCACGATAAGTTCCAGGAAGCATTGGTCCACCATTAACATATATTGCAGGAATGTTTAATCTTGCAGCAGCCATAAGCATTCCTGGAACTACTTTATCACAGTTACCTACTAGAACTATACCATCAAGTCTATGTGCTTCAGCTATAATCTCAACACTATCTGCTATTATCTCTCTACTTACGAGACTATACTTCATTCCTATGTGACCCATAGCAACTCCATCACATACAGCAATAGTGTTGAACTCTAGTGGAACACCACCAGCCTCTCTCACACCCTCCTTAACTGCTTCAACAATCTTTCTCAGATGTACATGTCCAGGAACAATCTCATCGTATGATGACACTATTCCTATTATAGGTTTCTCAAAATCGGTCTCTGATAATCCTACAGCTCTAAGTAATGCTCTATGAGGAGCTCTATGATATCCTTCTAAGACCTCTCTACTCCTAAGCTTCCTATTCACCACATGTATGCTAGGAGAGAAGTATTTAACTGGTTCCTCCAAGGTTATGACATAAGTGATGAGGGTCCTAAGTGATGAGTAGATGATTGAGAATCCACGCTGCTGATCATATACCGAGTGCAGATCTCAGAATCGATAAGTAATCAACAGCCTCATACTTCACTTCACGAAGCGTAGGAATCTCCATTATTATCTTCTTAGTGAGCTTCAGTCTGAGCCTATTGAAGTAATCTCTAATCTGATTAACAAGGTTCGAGGTCACTAGAACAACACCAATATCGTCCCTATCCTTAACATCTTCAAGAATCTTGACCACCTCGTCAGCCTTCTCAGCAATCACACCATCAAATCCTAGGAGCCTGAAAGTATATACAGTATACTTGTCACCTACTATGAGTACTTTGGCCTGTGTTGAAGACATGTCTAACCCTATCTTAGACTCTGTCTAACATATTTTAAACTTAACACTACCATGGCACGCTCTTTATCCCTAACTTATATGCTACATAATTCGTGAAGAGATGCATAAATAATGTGAATAGTACAGCAATAACATAAATATAGTAATCATGTATTCCAAGTATGAAATAGATGTACAATAGTGGAAACATGAGGAAGTCTAACTGATCAAGTATGGGAGCAGGAGCACCTCTCGCAAGACCAAGCCTCCTCTTTATAAAAGCACCAAGAAGATCACCACTCAACGCTAATATACATAGGATAAGTACATGAGGTGGAGAAGGTATATAAAAGAGGGATAATATCCTCCTAGGAAGTAGAGCTATCAATATTGAGTAAATGATCAGCGAGATAGAGTAGCCAGCGAGAACACCACCAACAAATCCTTCAACAGTCTTTCCATCTCCTAAGATTCTCTTACCATCTATGAAGTTTCTACCACCATCTAATGGTGTACATTTTCCTTCAAGAATCTTCGATATTACTGGTGGAGAGCCGTTAGCTACGTACTCAGGTATTAGTAATATTATTGTTCTACAGAACTCTACTATAAGACTCATTCCTCAACTTCATGCTTCTTTAATACATGTACGAGAGCTGATCTCTTACACGTGAACTCTCTTCCACATACAGTACAGTACCATACCCACATACCATTTCTGAGAACTCCAACCACTAGATGCTCTCTTATGTGTCTAAGGAACTTTCCCATGTCTTTAAATTTCTCGTTACATATATCACAGGTAATGTTCTTTCCACTAAATCTACAGTGTTTTGATAAGTGTAGTGCAAACTTCTTAGATTCAACCTCTTGTCCACATTTTGGACACTTAACTTTGTCTGGTGGTGTAGTTATGTTTCTCAGAGCTTCAACTACCTTAACAGCATCCTCACCTATGTACTCTATTATGGGACATACTACTACCTTAGTCAACTTCTGAACCTGTACTTGAGGCTGAGCCATGTGCTCTCCATACCTAGGAATAGTCTAGACTTATAAGTTTTGAATATCGTAAAACTACTCATGATCGTAGGAATAGCAATGCCATCATGGTCAAGCGGTTTCATAGGAATATGTTATGGTGATCTTGAAACATTTGAAAACATTGTAGACTATGTAAGATCATACTGTTACGTAGATACTCTAGATCTAGTGAAAGTTCAAAAATTTAAGAGAACATGCGTCATACGTGGTGTACGTAGATCAATAGAGGGGAAAAACGTGAGATTGATCCTAACCTTCGTAGATATTTATGGCATAGTTAATGAACTATGTACTAAGTATCACATAAATAGGTTAGAAATAATTCCTGAACTATACGACATGTTGTTAGATATTCCTCAGAAGATAGGTCTATATGGTGATATTTATGTTGATTCTGAAATAGGAGAGAGAATTAGCGATAAGAGGAGGAGTAAGGTGATAATTCTTGAGGAGGCTGGACCTGTACAGGTAGCTAAGTTTGTAGCATCATTACCAGAGACTTGTCAATGTACTAAAGCTGAAGATAAGTATAGAGTGTTTAGTCTAGATACTGAGGATATACGAGTAGAGTTCTACGACTTTAAGAGCGAGTTCTACGAGAGAGCTATGAGTATTGTCAGACTAAAATTGTCAGGTAACTCACATGAAGTATCTTGATCCCTCCTCTTTGGAGGCTGATCTAAGTATAGATTCTACACTTCTCGCTTTATCGTAAGCTTCTTCAAGATCTATCCTTATTCCTGCAATATCTGCAAACTTCTCTAATAGTAATGCTGCTCCTCTCCAGTCAACTATGCTATAACGTGCTAGAACATTGTAATATTCTAGGTATGGTATGTGTGCCCATAGACCTATAGTTCTTATTCCTTCATCTCTAAATCTTCTCAACATTACTGTATAGAAGCTGCAGGGTCCTGAGTATGTTACTGTTCCCATATCTGAGCTACGTGCAATATCGATACCTTCTCTATGAGATGATACTACAGATACCTTTACTTGTGGAGAGTCATCAAGCATGCTTCCTAATGTAACTACGAGCTTAACATCATGTTTTCTAACGATCTCTAGAAAGTCCTCTATCAACGTGTTCCACAGCTTATGAGGCTCGTGACCTCTAACTAATAGTATCTTAGTATCTCCTATCTCTGTTATCCCAACCTCAAGATAAGGCATATTTAACGTACGAACCTCACCATCAACTATCTCGACGTATGGTCTAGATACTGAGTATATGAATATCTCGTCAGGATCTGCTCTATATATTACATCTGTACCATACTTATATGATATATATCCAGCTCCAGCAGACCCAGCCTTACCAGCATCAGGCCATCCTTCTAAGCCCATGAGGAGTATGCTACACTTATCTGATCTATCCTTAACACATTTGAGCACTCTAGGAGACATAGACTACCTACACATACTATCCTAGAACAAGCGTATAAATGTTAATATTAGCTAGATTGCGTCATTACTAAGCAAAAATATGCATAAACTATCAATAATAAAATGAAGAATAACTATCAAACAAGTCTTAAAAATCTCAAACAAATTCGAAATACTTATAACATGACATCAAGTAAACTTAAACAGAGAGAAACAACATCATTATAGTAAGGAGATAGTGATTACTAAGATAATCGTAGAAAATTACGCATGCATAAAGAGAGGAGAAATAGAATTGAAACCACTCACAATACTGATAGGAGATAACGCTAGCGGAAAAACAATGATAATAAACGCATTATTACAGCTAGTAGATATCATAATAAATTCACGATTCGCAAGAATACCTCTAGACGAAGTAGTAAGAGAAGAACCTGACCATACTAAGATAAGTATAGTACTATCACTAGATCTATTAGTGACAAATATTATAGAACTTCTAGTAAGTATAGTATTCAGGTTAGCTGTTAACAAGATCATAAGCATTCCAGAGCCAGAACTTCTAATAAATAATTTAAGAAAGATAATTCAATGTTACGACAATCAAGCTGAGAAGATTATATACGATATTATAACAAGCATTAAAAATATTTTAAACATATACGAGAAATTATCGTATAAAGATAGAACATTCTACCTTCTTAATTTAAGAAAAAGAGTAAGTGATCTTGTATTAACTTCACTCATGCTATCTGATAAGACGCAGAACACTAATACTGATATTGGAAGTACAGTTCTTGCAGCTCTTCTACTAATGCTCAATATTGATAAGCATTATATCGATGAGATAGTAAGGTACTCAAAAAAGGTTAGAGAAAACATTATGATAAGTCTATACTTTCAGAAGAGTTCGAAAGGTGTTAAGATAATAGAGGGATTAGTAAGTTTGGAGAAGTTGAAAATTTCTGTGAATGTTAAGAGAGATTTTGCTAAGTTAACTATATGTGATAAGAGTTTTATGATAACTAACGAGTTTTATGAAAGTGATATTAAGCGTATTATTTTCGATCTAGATTATGTTACAAGTTTAATCTTATGTTGGATATATGATGAGTTATGGAGTTCCTGGGAACCTGATGCAAGACCAAAAAGTCTAGTGTTTGTGCCAGGATTTAGATTTGAACCTCATGTTTATGTTCCTTATTTTGAAATTCGTTCACGTGTTGATAGGTTTCCAATATCTGACCTATATATAGTTCAGGCATATGATAAGGAGGAACTTGAGAAATTCTCACATGAACTTGGTTATAACTCATTTAAAGATCTTATGAGAAGTTATTTCGATATTGATGATGTAGAGATACAGGAGATTACTGATTTTGGAGTAAAAATTATTGTGAGAAGAGGAGTTCTTAAGAGCACTATTGCTGCAAGTGGTTCAGGAACATATTATGTATTACCTATCGTTATTGCTTGTAGTATGTGTGAAAGTGATAGTACCATAATAATAGAGCATCCGGAACTTTACCTTAATCCTCGCTATCAGGCTCGTCTAATGG
>JAADDN010000180.1 GCA_013153895.1 Thermoproteota archaeon
TCTCCATCTGTTAGATAGTCCAGGACCTGATGTATAACTAGCTCAAGCTTTGATGCTGCTTCTACACCACCACTAGCTACTAGACTCCTCTTCACTAGACTATACGCGTATAGTAGATCGACAATCCTAGGATTATCATAACCAAGCTTCTGCAATATATTAATAATCTGACGATCCTTTACAACATTTTCAAGAGGCTCCTTAAGCTTAGTAATGAGATCACCAGCTTCACGTATCTTAGCTTTCTTCATGTAGCGATTAGCTAATTACATGGTTTTGATATAGAGTACCTGATGAAGTATAGAGGCAACAGGAGAAAAACAGCCAAGATCTCTAGCTATGATACACATGAGAGTACTGTAGCTGAGAGGGAAGGAACAGCCCACTATATCGATATGTTGATAGGTGAGAAGTACTCTACATGGGTCTACGATCATTTCAGGAATATTCTTCAGAGGCATCTAACTGAGCTAGATATTGTCAGGATAGATCTATCAATGCCTTCTCAAGTATTAGAAAAATACCGAAAATGTACTCAACTACTCAACGAGCTGAAGAGTGCGAACTCTAGTGATATTGTGGACTTCTTAGAGTACTCTCTGAAGAGTATGAGAAGAATTCTTCTAGTACCTATAGGCGTGACAATATCTACAACATATATTGCATCTAGGAGGGATAGTGGACTAGTATTACTAGATAACTATTTCTCATATGTTATGAGGAGAGTATTAGAGGAGTTTAGTAGCATGATTCCAGGTATTGCTCGCAGGCTAGGTAGCGTACATATATACACTATAGATACTGATCATGAGAGCGCTAGGGCATATGCTTTAATGTCTCTTCTCTACGAGTCTTCTCAATGTATAACATATAGGAGAGTGTTGAGGAAGCTTGTTGAGGAGTGTACCATGCTTAGAGAGTATTATAGGAAGCTTGGGTTCTCCATGAATCTTCTTAGAAGACTTCTCAAACTCTGAGTCTAAGTAAGATATGTCGATATATTTCCCCTATAGGTTTTCTAGTCTCGTAGTCTATTAATGAGGCTGGCGTCTTCTCTGTTGCTCGTATTAGACAGTACACGTGATCACCATCTCTCCAGGATAGTACTCCACCTCTACATGTTATCGATATTTTACGTCTTAGGGTAGTATGTTGCCAATATATGTCTCCACGAATCTTGAACTCATGATCAACAGCTTCAAGATTCTTAACATGATCAGCAGTGTCAAATATTCTTATTCTCCTATCCTTGAGCTCTAGTATAGGTATATAGGGGAGCTCAGAATAATCATGTTCTAGGTATACTGTGACTAGGTTATGCTTAGCGTAGTATGGTTCAGGTATTAGAAGCATGTACTTCCACACGTAGTCTCCTACTAGCCAGGCTACATACCTCACAGCTCTATGTAACTCACGTCCTAACCTATCAGCAATCTCGGCGACATCATGTAATGTTAATCCTAGAGACCTAGCTCTACGTGGCTCTACACTCCTCTCCTCAAGTATTTTCCAGTACGTGAGCTCAGGTTTCTCAATGTTAGTTACGTAATATATGTTACCTATCTTCTCTGGTTTAGAAAATATTAATGCTATAGGCTTAGCCTTATGCATAGGCAAGCATTCCGGTCTTACTTCTCTAACGATCTTGTAGAAATATATGTAGGTCTTCTCTACATTTGTAGGTAATATATCTCCTGGATCTGCTAGTCCATGACAGATCTGCCATGTAGATCTAGTAACTGCTATACGTAGCCAGAAGCCGACTCCATACGTTACAGCTAGTGGATGTATTCTAACACTGAGAACATAGTGTATTGGATTGGGAGCATGCACGTATATGCATACTCTATCGCTAGACATGTACCATACCTAGGACAAGATATAGTATTAGATGGGGGAGGCACAGTTAATCAATATGATTAAAGTCAGAGTCATGATACCTGAGAGAGGAGGCGTAGAGATCACTATCATAGATATAGAAGAGGTCTATAACCTTCTTAGAAGTGTCTTATCGGATGAGGAGTATCTATCGTTTACCTATTCTAGAGCTAGCATAGTTCTCAGAGGAAGAATATGTAGGGAGGATAAGTGTATAGAGGTTAATGATGCTGTTCTTGAGAGGGCTAGTAATGGTAGGATTATTTTGAAAATGTTTAAGCCCTCTCTCGAGGAGGTTAGGAGATCTATTGGTCGTGGTGCTGCACTTCTCATTATTGATAATATTGTTGAGGTGAATCTCGTAGGCATTAAGGTTACTGTTATTGACCTCGTTGAGAAGCGCATTCTCTCTGGTAGTTTCAGGGGGCTGAGACTTTATCTGAAGACTGAGACTAATGTTGCGATTAGGCCAACGTTTCCTCACTATATTGCTCTAATATTTCTCGAAGAAGGTAACTATGTTATTGCTCTTGGTGATACTGTTGAGGAGGCTATCAGGTTTAGTGTTGAGGATATTCTACGTTTTAGACCTAGCATAGTTGTTTTAATAACATCTGCATCTTCTAGAGATGTTGTTAGGTTGAAGAAGCTTAGAGATGTTACTTCTAAAGAGATTGAGAACTGTAAGATAGTTCCTACTAGGCTATTAGTGTCAGCTGATGATTATGTGTTTCTCATATGTTCATGAGTGTTAAATTCATATTAGCTTAATGATTCTATGAATCCTGCATATGTTATCACTATGGTTGTGCTGATAGCTACTCTATGCTTAGTAACTGTACTATCTCTTCCACATGCTCCTCATCTAGTAAAGATAAGTTATATATCTTCTACATGTGGTGTAGAGTATTCCTGTACTGGTGATACCTGTACTATAGCTGGTCCAGAACTCTGCATCTTCTATATCTACCATAATGGTAGGTATTTCACATATCTTGGAGAGGAGGTCAAAGTAAGCTGCCGGAGATGTATCATATATGTCCTATGTCCAGGCTGTGGTGCTACCATCTATAGGGGGCTTACCGTTCCTATCTATGTTACACCTCTAGGATTAGTATACTCTTCCAATATCAGTAACATACTGGTGAGAGAGCTCTCTCTTAGCCTGCTCTCTAGGCTTAACTGTACTAGAATTATACTTACAGGAAGAGGCTTCCTATGTATAGTAGAGAGATGAAGTGCCTAAGAAAGCTGGAACAGTATTGTATACTTACTCATCTAGACGTATTAGAGATCTGTGGTAGAGAGGTAGGACTAAGCTTACTAGCATGTGGAACACCGGAAACAGCCACTACTGGTCCTGGAGTAGTGATATGTAGTGAAGATTGTATAATAGATGCAGTATTTCACCGAGTAAATCTCTGCAACATTATCTTCCTAATCAAGCGTAGACTAATCTGCAAGTACTTTGGCAGACACTTCCTACATATCTGCAAGATAGTTAATCAATATAGTAGAGGACTAGAACCAGTAGAGAAGAAGGATCTAACAGTAGTAAAATGTTTTGAAACTATCCTCACAAGAGGAAAATACCCTCTTACTAGCAGGAGACTACTACAAGCCCTCCTAAACAGCGTAAGAATGAGAAGCACAGTTATCTCAAAACAACTGACAGAACTAGTAGCCAAAACACAGCAAGAACAGCCACACAATAAGAAAAAGAGAAAAAACACACAAAAACCTGAAAAAGAATAGAAACACGAAAACATCTTTTCAGTGTCTGGTTTTTGTTTGGGGTTTCTCTTCTCTTACTGTCAGTACCTGTCGTAACTGTACTATCTTTATTAGTTCGGTATTGATTTCTGTTAGTAGTGTTGTTAGTTGTTTTACTTGTTTTGTTACTTGTTTTGCTAGTTCTGTTAGTGTTTTCTCTACTTTTCCGAGTTCTTCTATGTCTGTTGTTGTTATGTGTTTCGTGTTTTCTAGTAGTTTTCTGGTTTCTGTAATGTATTTCTCTATTAGTGATGTATCTACTATGGGGGGAGTTTCATGTAGATGTGTCTGAATATTGTTTTCTGGTTCGTGTTTTTCGTGTTCTGGCTTGGGTTTAGTGCTGTGCTGTGTTTCTACTTTCCTAATCTTAGTCCTGGTACTAGTCTCAGCTTTCTCTAGCTCATGATCTTGGGCTGGCTCTTCACTTCTATACTCCTCTTCTTCATTACAAGTTTCTTCTTTCTCTGGTTCTGTTTTTTCAGGTTCTTCGCCCTTCATTAAGCGTATAACTAGTTCGCGTAGGTTCATAGTATCATCTTGTTTTCAGTGTTTTCTCGAGTTCTGCAAGTAAGTTACTGATCTTAGAATACTTCTCTCTAAGCTTTTCTAGGTCTCTCTTGGCGGCTTCTCCTCTAGTTAACAAGTCTATACTCTCAATATAGAAGTCACATATCTCGTTAACAAGGTCAGATAGTACATGTATTGGTCTTCTACCAACAACCTCGCCAATAGACCTGGACTCATCTCTTCTCCTGGCTCTGAACTTCATATACGTACACATGTACTTGACCGTGTTAACATGTTGCACATAGCGATGAGACCGGCTGAGCGCAGGCATAGAGGAGAGAAAAGCAAGAAGAGGAGTGGAAGTGGAAATCATGGTTCTAGAGGTATTGCTATCAGTGTAGAGACTATACTAATAACTGTCGTATGTCTAGCAGTCGCCTTAGCGATAATAACACTATTGTTAAAGTATGGTGCTATTGGCGCTCAAGTAAAGAACTTCATTATCCAGGACGCAGAGCTTACTACAAGCTCATTTAGCTGCGACATAGTTAATACTGGTACAGTAGCTATCAAGAGCATACGCGTAAAAGTATATGACCTAGCTGACCCTAAGAAAGATATTGTATATGACTCAGGCTGGATTGACCTGCAGGCTAAACTGCACATAGTATTAAACAGAGGACAGACACTATCAATACGTTGCACACCAGCTGTAGGAGGTAGCACAGGTACAGTAAAATGCCAGTGGTGTATAGGTGGCCAATGCGCTATCATCGGCAAGCTAGACACATCAAAGATATATCCAGGAGATACGTATAGGGTAGCAGTAGAAGTAAAATATACTACGGGACAGTACGATTATCATAAAGCTGACGTGATAGCACAGTCCTAGGATACTACAAACCCAACATCTTTCTCAAACGTTCTCTCTCCTTTCTAGAGGACTCTACTTCTCTTCTACATGTCTCGTCTAGATAAGCTCATACTTAACATATCTACACTAACAGGAGCCTCACCTAACCGTGTAAGGAGGGAGCTAACTGCACTATCTATCCTATGTCTAATACCATTAGTCACTTATCTCCTCACTAATAGTATAATCCTGCTAGTACTAGGATCAGTAGTACCAGTACTAGCATTATCGAGAACCAGCGTAGGGAAATACCTCAAGATTATTACAGGGGCATCACGTGAAGCTGTCTTCGGTGGCGTGCTCTTTCTATCTTTTACAGCTGCTGGAAGATCATTGAATCTTCTCATGAAGAAGTTTTCTCAATATTTTCCAAACATGTGTAAGATACTTGAGTCAAATATTGAGAAGACTGGTAACCCCTTTCTCGACCTCTTCCTAGACGTGTATAGAGGCTTCGTTAAGCCTCTAGGAACAATACCATCAGAGATACGTGAGACATATATTAACGAGCTTGAGAAGCAGCTTGAATCATTTTCAAAACTTTTAACATCTGTAATAACTATCGTAGCGTTTACAGCATTTGCGCCTGCTCTATTAAACATGGTCCAGCTCTTCCTTGGTTCGGTCTCTTCTACAACTACTATAGCTGCTACAGGAATAGTAGCATTACTATGCTTCATAGTAAGCATGAGAAGCTACGTACATGACTACTCGCTTAGCGAGAAGATCCGTATTAGAAATCTTAAGATACCGATAATCCTAGTATCACTACTAGCGGGACTAGCTACCTGGACAATAACTCACCTTGTTCTAGGTCTAGAAAACATGTCTCTAATACTTGCATCAGTAATCGCAATGCTCCTACTAGTAACAGGACTACGAGAAAGCAGGCTACTATCTAAGGTAAGGTTCAGCCTACTCTTCAGCAGGCTCATATATGAGCGTGAGATGAAGCGTAAACCAATTGATAAAGCACTTAATGATGTTCTCAGAGAGCTCTCTCTACCACAGAACGTGGCTAACATCTTGAAGAGGACCTACCCATTCAACATTATCCTGACAGCACTACAAGAGCTTTCTGAGTCAGCTGTGGGTGACATATTCAGCTTCTTTAGAGAGACTATCGTGAAGATATTCACGTTCTGGGATAGGTATAGTAGTGAGGCGGTACTCTACTCTATATTTGTAACAGCTAGCTGTATAGCAGCTATAGGAATAACACTATACTTATTCAACCAGATACTACCAATGCTACCACAGTTACAGTCTCTCTCAGCTGCAGGATACATGTCTATACCACTCTTCGCGTTGTCGAGCAGAGAACTTATGCAGTTAATATCTACTGCAGTATCATTATCAATACTTACCAACATTATTGCAGTGTTCCTCCTAGTACGTGCATGTGGTGGCACATATAGGGCTGGTCAGATGACTCTCACAGTATCACTAATATGGCTCGTAGTTATACTTGTCTTGCACATGGTCTTTCCAAGCCTAGTAACATTCTGAGAACATGCATATAAGTATTGAAGCTCTATTACTGACAGTAGCTATAGTAGCTATGACATGTGCAACATGTGTATTCCTTCTCCACATGTATCCTACACCTAGCTTAGAAGAATGTAGATGTAGTATAATGATAGTGACATACCGCAACACTACTAGAATAACGATCTGTAACATAGGTTCGCGAGTAATAACTAGACTAATCTTCATAGTGAATAGACATAGAATATATATGCCAGTCAGTATGTCACCATCAGCCTGTAGAGTAGTCGAGTCTAGTAGCACGGTAATACCAGGAATAGTAGAGTGCTGTTGCACGAACTATTGCACCTTCGTTACAGTACCTAGATAATATGCATATAGTTATAGTACATAGCCTACATTTTGGTGGTACAGGAAAAACAACAATATCACTAACACTTGCAAGACTATTAGCACAGTCCTGTGGCGTGCTATATATCACATCTGAGCCAGCAGTAGTAAAATATTACAATACTTCAACAATAGACGACGTCTACAACATTCGCATTCTGGGTAACCTCATCGTCGCGGGGTCCCCAGACAGAGATAAGTATAATATTAATAGTCTACTAGTATACTGTTATAGGCTGTGTAATCTCTTGCGTGATCGTATGAGGATAGAATTTGCTATTCTAGACGTGCCTGCAGGTTATGTTCCAGATAGTAGAGAGCATGTTAATGTTCTCGTTATGAAGCCCATACCAGCACATGCAACATATGTTGCTAAGCATGTTGATGATCGTACCATACTTATAGTAAATATGGTTCCTAGGAACCTGCTTCGAGTAGATAAGCTAGTACTACACCTCGGCTTGAGAGATCTTAACTGTCCTATAATACCTATCGAGAAGGTTAGGCACAACTTTAAACCATGGGAAGAACATGCAAAGCTTTCTAACATCTTGATGAAAAGGTTGAGAGGTGTTGTGAAACATATCTGTGATCTAGCTCATTCTGATGTGACCCCTTCCCCGGGCTGAAGACCCGGGGCTTACCTTCATTCTGATGTAATTATCTAACCACTGCTCGTGTAAAGAACTCTCGCAGTATTCTCTCACTATCGTATCCAGAGTCTACTAGCTGAACTATGAGTTTTCTAAGCATTTCCATATCTGGTAGATATGGCGTCTCCATGCTACGTATAGTAGCTACATATCTAGCAAACGTATCTAACAGATCTTGGAAGACACATGTTATTGTTCTAAGCTCGCTCTGTGTAAGACCATTATACTCTGCTAACTCACGAAGAACCTCGTCATAGGTCTCTGTCCTCGTTGTGACTCCTCCCTGAGATGTTACTAACGGTTTAGCAGTATATGTGAAGTTTGGTCCAATATCTAGAACATATAGTGCAACTACGCGTGGTCTTGTTCTACCGTCTGGTAGTCTTCTAAATGCTGTATGTATTACTAGCCTAATCTTAGAGAAATCTTCAGGTTGTACATGAGTCTCACCATAGCTCGCATGTGCGAACCTTCTAACTAGCTCAGAGATATCTGTTGCATGTATTGTAGTGAAGACTCCATGTATTATACATGTACTATACGCGTACATGAATATTTCCTGCGGTCTACGTACCTCTGCTATCAGTAGCTTATCATATGCTCTACGTAGAGCAGCAACCTGAAGATCAAGTAAAGATATCTCCCTCAGATTACCACGACCTGGTCTAGACGTGAAGTATTCAATAAACATTTCAGGTAGATAACGTACATCTACCTCAGCACTATCCTGCAGAATACCAACCCTAGAGCAGATAGGTGCGAACGGTAACAATGAGACCAGCAGACTAGTCTTCCTAGTACCCATGAGACCAAACACTACTGCACTATGTGAATAATGTAGGTGCATGTTAACTGCTAGAAGTGTTGCAGATGTAGTATCGATGAAACCATCAGCAATCTCGTCAAGGATAGTATAATACTTTCTAAAGTGTTTACGTATAGATACAGTGTTCTGATAAGTTATAGATGATGCATCTCTAGTAGTAACGCTAAGCCTGAGAATATACTTGTCAAACTCTATCGACTTCTCAAGAAAAGGCTCATTCTCAGACACGTACTGTCCAGCCGTTTCTAGAAGAACGTCTACTAGCTTAGCTAGGTCAAGGTTCGTATATGATCTGAACATTAGGTTACAGTGCTGTGAGTGTGTGAGTACGCAACTGTACTCGTTAACGTTGATATTTACAATATGTGGATCACATAGTGGGATCAATAGATTTCCACCACAGAGATGTTTAAAGATGAACCATCTCTCCCCCGGTGAAAGTCTAGAATCACTGTTCAGTAATGTCAATATCTCTGTTAATGATAGTCCTCTACGCTCCTCATATTCTCGAACGATCTCGAGTGGAGGATTCTCAATTTCTTCACTAGCTATAACATACTCCCGATCTCTTACTTGTATAGTGATCTCAGTCATGAAAGGTGTCCTGAAACTATACTCAATCATTGCCTAGAAACGACGACTCTAGCGTGAATGTATGTGTGAACAAGAGTTATATTTCTATGAAATATCCGTATTGCGATGTTAGAAGTGGAAAATATAGAGGACATTCGGAAGATCCTGACACGGTACGAGAAGGTTCAGATATATTCAACATATGAGGAAGAGATTACAGGTCTAGATGACCTACGTAGGAGACTTAGAGACAACATTATTAGTAGACTCTCAGAAGAGACTTATCTGAAAGCTGTTAAGCACGTGGCAGAGTGGCTCTATACTCACATATTTGAGAAGAAGAGCAGCATAGTTCTAGACACCGTTAGGGAGCTTGCATTGATAGCACATTCCTCGCGTGATAGACCATTCATGTTTAGGACAGATAGAAATAAGATAATTATTGGACCAATACTTGACCTAGTCTTTCTAGATTCTCTACTAAATGTTCTTCCTATACTAATTGAGGAGAGGAGGGATCAGAAGAGTAGTATTAGTAGCCATGAGTATTATAGTCAGGTTATGGAGGTGTTGAAGACGTTTGAGGCTCGTCTAAGAGAGGAGTCTTCACGTTGTGTGAAGATTATTGTTGTATCTAACATAGATCTCAACTATGAGGAAGATCTACAAGCAACATTAATACTAGAGTTAGCATATACGATACGTCAGCTATATACTACAGGTAGTGTAGGTACACGTGCAGTAGGTGAGGAGATTGTTAAGATGGTTATTGAGGATCTAGCAAAGCTAGGCTACATCTCTAAGATAGAGCTAGAGCTCCTAGCAAGAACATATGTAGAACATGCAGGATTAGCATACCTTAAGAGATATGTAGAACGTGGACTACGTGAGAGAAAAACACTACTACAGGTACTTGAGGAAGTTCAGAGGAAAGAACCTAGGAAGAAGAAAGAAGTTGAGAAAAATGATTCTCATGAGAGTAAGAGAGAAAGCGAAGGCAATACTGACAGTAGTGTCGAAGAAGACTCTACAGAGATTAGCGAGACTTCTAATGAGGGTGACGATCTAGATATGGGAGGGGAAGGTGAGAAAAATGCTTCCCCCAGTATCGATCTCTCATTGATGAGAGAGTTCTTGGAGAAGGTGGAGTATGATCCAATTCATGATTTCATGAAGATCCTTGAGAGTGATCTAGAGTTTGCTAAGTATGTTAGAGTAGACTTCGACCTATATGGTAGACTTATTGAGAAGGGTCTTCTAACACCTGAAGAGGTTAGGATTATTCTAAACCGCTTCTATCATCCACGCACTGCAACCATTAAACGTTTAGTTCTGGGTCAAGCAGTTGAGCTTACTGATAGAGATGTTGAAAACATTTCAAGACTCTTCAAACAGCTTAAACTACTTAGCGAGGCGTTAGCCTACACATCTCATGGTAAGTTGACGACTTCTGAGTACTATGTATATGCTATTCGTGAAGTGCTCCTAGACAGGTTACTTTCAAGTATAGTAACAGTCTTAGAGAAGTATCTAAGAGATATGGGTCCTAGAGAGATTGCTGAGAAAATTCTACGTGGAGAATTCGAGCTTAGGCTAGTGTAGATACATGTTCCTGAGACTCTTCCTCACTATTCTCCTCAATGTAGAGTCTAGGCTTAATTCTTCTCCTCCTCTCTAAGATAGGTACCTCAGGTAGTGGCTTACCCATTATCAATCTCTCACGTATCTTATACTCATCTACATATCTCCTCATCATGTACCAATCATTCGAGCGAGCAATCACTCTGAGATTCACGTCTTCTAGATCTAGCACTAAGAGAGGTACCTCTCTCCCAGCTATAGTACAGGAAGATACGTGCAATATATCGTCTCTAGATAATTCAAATATTACGTGCGTAAATGTTTCCCTCTTAATCCTCTCATATAGTTTAGGATCCGCTAGACGTATGAGACCAGCAATAGAGAGCCTCGATAATCCTAGACGTGACTCACGTTCTGTATGTATTGTGAAGCTTCTCATAGTTGCTAATCCTTCGCTCTTCAAGGTGCGCAACACATGGTGTATATCTACGTAATCGTCTACTGGAACAATCACTCCAAGCCTACTTCTATAGTCGAACCCTGACACAGCATACCTATACTTTCTAAACGGGTTCTCATTTTCATCACCTCCTAATAATGGTATTAGAGAGTCCACTAGGAGATATGTCCTCTCAACAATCTTGAGAATATGAATTCTATCGAGACTCTTCATCGGAAAGTTTAAACCTCTTAAAGAATCTCTTAGGGGGCTGTACATTACTCGAGCCGGCATTCCCAGGGAAGTTTCTCATAGTTTAGACCTAGAAGATAGTTTAGCAATCTATCAACATCGCAGATATATACGTGACGTCTAGATAATCCTCTACTATGCATCTTCTTTCCTATCCTCACGATCCTACATATATTATGTTCTACAAGCTCGTTAAGTAAGTCTGCTATTGCTGCAATAATCCCACTATTAACATCTTTAGTACCTAACCTAACAGCAACCTCACGAGCAATCTTGTTAGTATGTAGGTAGATGCAGCTTGATCTTACGCTTCTAATCATGTCTAGAAGAACGTCACGCGCAGCTACTTGTGATGGTGTTAGTCCGAGATTTGGTAATGCATGTCTCTCATATATTATAGCTACCTCTCTCTTATCCATATAGGTCTAATAGGTACCTTAATCTAAACTTAAAGATGATCCTCTACACATATGGTAGCAATAGCACGTTCTCGTAGAAGAATCATGCAGATTCCAGTGCTAGTAGATGAGGATGGTACAGCACGTATATTAGTAAATGAGCATGGTATTATACGTAAGGTAACTAGTAGAGAAATAGTTCTCGATAAGCTAGCAATAGAGCTGTCTAGGACAGCTAGATGCTTACTCTGTAACCGTATCATATATATTGGAGATGAGTCCATATATTACATATCTGAGATCTGTTACGAAGATGAGGACAGCAACAGCAGTATGGCACTATACGGCGAGATCTTCACCATATTTAACGGCTCGAGAATAATGAGAGACCTATTAAGCACAGCATCTAGAGAACTTACTATACTATTAGCTACTGGTCAGATAGCTGATAGATGGGCTATACTTTATAGGATGGGTTCATCATACGTGAAGCTTTATGGTGACTATGCTATTGGTAGCAGGATACGTAGGATGATCCTGCTCTCAGATAATGCTCTTGCAGTTGAGTATAATAATGATGTACTTACTATACTAGTACTGGATGATCTCTGCGAGATCTTGAAACGTAGGGAAATTATTCTAGACGGTAGGAGGATACTCCTACCCTAAGGTTTCCCGGCTTCACCTTATCTTTTCTAGCTCTATCCTAGTAGGTTCATTATATGTGAGGAGAACATATCTATCAGTCTTGAGGAGATAGAAGCCTATCCCTAAGCTACGTAACATATCAAGCTCCTCACTAGAGAGGCAATGTGCTGCTCTGCTAGTAGTCTCATGGTTGAAGAGTATGTAAGTAGCAACATTCTGAAGTATAGGCTCAGCCTCGGTAAACTTAACAACATCATCTAGACTCTGTGTTATGAATATTAGACTAGTCCTCCTCTTACGGAAGGTCCTAGCAGCCTCCTCAATAAACCATGCAGTAGACCTATGCTTAAACAGTAGCCAACCCTCATCAACTATAAGAAACCTATAGGATCCACCACTCCTAGCAACTAGCCTAGCTCTGAGGTACGCTGTCAATAATGTACACACTATCGATAGCGTACGATCATCAACACATGACCTAACATCAGATAGGTCTATAATAGTTAGAGGATAGTTAACAACTATAGGATCGCCAGAGAAGACCTTACTATCAGGAGGCTTATACATACGTTCCAGCCTCCTCCTCAACTCTAGGCTCCTAACCTTCTCAGGTATCTCAAAGATAGATTCAGACTTCTCTACAGCTTCAAAAAGCTCGTTCTCATATATGTCAGGAATATTATACAGCTCACGTAGCAGGTTAACGATCAGTGCAAGAGCACGATCACGCTCCTCCTCCTCGACAGCGTGTAGATATGTCTTGACTGGATCAAGACCACAGCCACGTACTAAGTCCAAACGCATAGTATAGAACTGTTCTAGGAGTCCCTTAGGGCCAGCAATACGAGAATACTCACCTTCCGGATCAATAACGTAGACCTCTACGTTGCTACCATACTTAGCTACTAACCTCCTAATGAAGCACTTGGTGAAGAATGACTTACCGCTACCAGTTCTACCTGCTATTAGGATATGTGGGTTTGTATGTACGAATGGGTTAAATATTACAGGTTCTCTTGTTGGTACTGCAAGTCCAACAAGAATACCATCTTCCTCAACTACTCTATGAGATACTGCGGGTGTGAATACTCTCACGAATGATGTAGCTGTTAGATAGAGACCACGACGTATCTTCAATACGTCTAGACTGTAAAAAATATCATGTAAGTATCTTGGTCTCCATATAGTGAAGCCTCGTGTCTCAAGCTCATTCTTCACATATTTTACATCCTCTTCCAGAGTCTTGATATCGTAGTCTGCTAATACTATTACTGGCACTGTCATTAGGATAGTATCGCCCTGAGTTACAGCTAGGAAACCCTCCTCTATGAGTTGACTTTCACGTTCAACATACAGCTTAGATTCCTGTGATCTCCTATAACTGAACCTCTCACGTGCAGACTCAAGATACTTGAAGATTTTTCTACCAACGTTTCTAATCAGAATAGCTATGTGACTAAAAGATTCTAGATCACCTATTCGTGATAGTGCCTCTACTAGTAGAGCATATTCAGACATCTCATATCTAACATCTACTATTACTAGAGTAGTAGCCAGCTTACCATTATAAAGCTCTACATAGTCCGCATATGTACGCACTATCCTAGGTACCGGAACACTTTCCAGAATAGTGTACTCAACTACTGGTGGTATATTGACAGCCTCTATAATGGTCCTATAGACGTTTACTCTCATCTTCTCCTCCTCTGTTATAGGTATTCTAGCTCTCTCACGTATGATGAAGATCTTCATATAGGCGTCAGATGGCGTAGACTCAACTACTCTACGTAACGTATCGTATAGTCTATCTCTCTCGACTGTACTGTACAGGGCTTGAATGGGTGAAAGCTCGTAGATCCTGGTCATGAAGTTACGTACTGTACGTGTAGTAGTTCTACACCAGGTATCTTTCTTAGATGAGTACATTTTTGGCTCAGTAACTTTACGCATGTTGTTAATGCTTACTGGACTAGGACTATCAATGATAGTACTTCTCCTCGGCCTAGCAATGCACTCTACAGGTCTAGTAATTGTAAGCATCGTCCTTGGATTGCCATGCCTAGCATATACTACATGTTACATAGCTACACGTGGCATAGTTAATGTGAAGACGTATCTGAGAGCTGTGGTTAGAAACGTCTTCAGGAGACCGCACATGAAGATCATGAAGGTTAGGCTAGGCAACACAACAATACTAGTTAGACCTATCATAGGTTCAGCATATGGTAAGGATAAGAATAAGTCTAGATACGGTGCTAGAAGAGAGATCTTCAAAGCTAGCACACGTATATGAGCTTCATAATATACAAGTAGAGCCGAAACCTGTAGATGAGGGCTACCTAGTTAAAACACATGGCAACATCCACATTCTCGATATCTTTACCTGTAACATCTATATTCTAGCAAATAGAAAAGACATGTCTACCCTCCTAAGAGATGTTTCAAAGAGCATTATCCTGCTTGATGATGATTCTGAGGCTAGATGGCTCATTGCTAGATGGCTCATTACTGCTGTAGAGCATAGTGTGTCGGTACTCTCTAGACATATGTTAATTCTTCCACCATTACCATACTATCATTATGTGACACCGCATCTAGAATATGTAGATGATTCAGGAACCTGGATATGGGACATCTATATTCGTGAGAGAGATAGAATCAGCTATAGGAAGCCTAGACGTAGACTAGTGAGGACTATTGCAGTATTTCTAGGCGCATTAGACGATTATTACTTCCTCTATGAGACGGCTAGTGGAGAGAAGATGATTGTTGACTATCTTGCTCACCTAGTCTTACAGTCCTGTAGTAATAGTAGACACATATCTGAGATATGTAGTCTCTTTCTAAGACAGGGATTGAGAAGTTACTTACATTATCACTATCTTAACTTTCTAGCTCAACTTAACTTGATGAGATATGAGTGAGGATAAGGTTAGAAAACTTCTAGACCTTCTCAAGGCTGCATCTAGAGCTTATGCTCATGTTGGTAAGTGGAAGAAGATTACTATCAATGTTCCAGAGGAGACATATAAGCAGATACGTAAGATAGCTAAGGAGCTTGGTATACCATATACACGATTTCTAACATATCTAGTAATGTTGTTCATAGGTACTGGACTACTATCCGATAATGCTGAGATCATTGAGAAACTTGACAAGCTTCATGAGAAGATTGATAGATTACTCAACGAGATCGAGAAACTTAGAGAGAAGATGAGTAAAGTACCGATAACGGAGCCTAGGTCAGTAACAACAGTTACTGAAGAGGAGAAGACGAGGAAAGAAGAAACTACTGAGACTGTTAGAGAGAAGGGCTCAGGTTTCGATGTTCCCGATTTTCTACGTGATAATCCGTGGGTACAGGTTATTAGAGGGAGAAGTAGGGAGAGGTTCTGAGTCTTTTCTCAGTTAGTCTCTAAGCATCCTGTGGACGTAGATATACGTGAGGAAGTGCGTGATGTTGTCAGAGCGCTGGTAAGGTTCTTTGGGTGGGAGCATGAGGAGAGGATTCGTGTCTATGTTGCTGCTCAGCTAGCTGGGCTACCAACACTGTTAGCTGGATCACATGGCTCTGGTAAGACTACTCTAGTAAAAGCATTCTACAGCTGCATCAGGATACGTGACGGCGATGATTATAGACCTGTTAAGACTTTCATGATGCTTCTCAAGGAGAGGCATACACCGACAGACGTCTTCTACCGCTACCATATTCCATCGTTACTACAGGGTCGTGAGGTTGTTATTGCTAAGGCTATAGCTGCAGAAGCAGTTTTTCTAGACGAGGTCTTTGCTAACGAGCTCATACTAGCAGCACTAAAAGATTTTCTCGAGGAGAAGATATATGATAGGTTTGAATGTAAGTGGATGTTCTTCACAGCTGCAACAAACCCACCAAACCAGTTCTATCAGAACATTCTAATGCTACGTAATCTCGCTGATCTAGATAGGTTTGATATTGTGATAGAGTGGACTCATAGGACAGGTATCTACCTTACAGAGCTAGTAGAAAACACAGCGAGAAGCAAAGAGAGACGTACGCTACCGGACCTACCTGAGATACATGTTGATGATATAGAGAGGCTTCGTAGAGAGATACTGAGTACTAGAGTAGGTGAGGACTTCCTAAAGAGATTATGGTTGCTTGCTACCTGCTTATCAACGTGCGTCTACTCTCCAGTACATGAACGTGATACATATACTATAGTTGACAAGTTTAGCATATATAGTAGATTACCGTGCGAGACCTGTAAATACCAGCACTATTGGGCATGTAAGTATGCTCTAGCACCAACAAGATTCATACGCTCATGCATTGCTCTAGGCAAGGCATTAGCCTGGCTTGATGATAGAGAAGTCGTAGATAGTAGGTACTTCATGACAGCTGCAAGATACAGTCTACCACTACGATTAGTGCCAACCAGACAGGATGTAGAGCAGAGGTATCCGACACTTACCTCACTAGTAAATAACGTGCTCTCAGAATTCATGCAGTACTACACGACAAGCTGGTCACAGTATAGGGACTACCTCATGAAACTGTTAGAGAAGTATGTTAAGGAGGGTGATATAACAGGAACAACACTACCAGTAGAAGACCCCATCACAGCCCTAGTAGACTCACAAGTCAAGGCTAACCTAAGAAACATTATTATAGAGATGATAGAGAAGGCGAGCAATGAAGAACTTGAAGAACTTAGAAAGATCGCGTGTGAGAAAGTTAGGAAGTTAATAGATAGAGAACTTGAGAGAAGAAAGAAACGAGACTAGGAGAGAAAATATAGTACACGCTCTTCCTCTTCCCCTTAGGAAAACACTTTCTTTCTCTTTCCTCTCCTTCACTCATACTCTTTCATCTATTAACTATCTAGTCACATGTGACTAGTGAGAAGACACAGTATCAGGATACTGTTGCTAGCAGTAGCAGTGTCGTGAGGAGGCTTCTAGGTCTGTTAAATGCTTTCCTAAAGAGTAAGGGGCCAGATATTGTAAGTATTGTTAGGGAGGTCTGTAAGAGTGTTGAGACTGGTGTCAGCGGTAGTATTAGGAGGTTTAGTAGGGTAGAGGTCTTGAAGACGTTCTATAAGTCTCTCATGAGAGGCTACCTATATTATAAGCGTAGCAGCGTTCTAAGGCTAGGCATAGTACTACTGAGATCAGGGAAGATATATGATGTAGAGTTCACGTTTAGCAAAGAAGAAGGGAAGTGGAGACTAGCTAGATCCTGCAACTGCACTAGCTATCAAGCAGGAAACTACTGTGGCCACGTTACACTAGGACTCTTGACACTGGCAATGCTTGAGGAATCGAATATAGAGGAAATAGAGGTAGAGAAGGGAGAGCTAAGAAAACTCATGGGAGAAGTAAAGCTTAGGAATCCGGTCCTGGATCTAGAGAAGCTACTTAGAAGAGTAACATATCTAAGACTACTACTCTAGACACACTCATTCTAGTTAAAACCTAACACACTCTTCTTTCCCCAATATTACGATATTAGTAACATACGACTAGAAAGAAAGAGAGTGTTTTTCCCTGAAGAGGAGGGAGAGTGTGTTATTCCTCTACTAGTGGTCTTAGCCAGGTAGTATCTTCAGGTTTCTCTACTAGGTAGATGTTGAGCTTTTTCCCACTTTTCACAGCTATGTTTCTAAATGCTTCGAGTGATCTCTCACTATTGTGGTCTGGTACTAAGCATATTACTATTTTCTTAGCGGAACATTCTGCTAATACTCTAGTTAACACGTATGTTGTTCCTGGACTATAGATCTCTCCAAAGTTTACGTCAGTTATCATATATATGACATCTACATCATCGTTTACTACAGTCTCTAACGCTGGCACAATCCTCGTTATACCGATCGGTGCAAGTTCCCACACTCTTGACAGTATTTTCAGGACAGTGCTCACGTCTGTAAGCTTAGTCCAGTCTGTTACTATTATCGGTCTCTCGTTGAATGCTACTATCTTTATGCTGCCCCTCTTCATGTATATGTATGATACTAATGTCGTTGTCATGAGTTTAGCAAGCACATGCTTCCTAACTCTGCTATTAGGTACGTTCTCTATCATGCTACCTGAAGTGTCTAGTAGGATAGCTAGCTTAGGTTCTGCTAGCCTATATCTACCTCTAACATTTAGTGGTCTCCTGATAGTCCTGAGAGTAGTTACGTTAGGTATCGCTATACCATGAGTAGTCACAGTAGCTTCAATATCTAGATCAGCAATATCATCACCAATCCTCCATATGGTAAGCCTCTCCCTACCATGTGAGCAACATGTTGCTACTGATGTAGCTGGAGCTACGGAGAGAGGAATCAACCCAAGCCTCGATACAAGACGCAGTAGAACCCTATCCCTAACATCTCTCTCATCAACCTTAACAACATTCTCAACCATGTCACTTACCTCACCGCTAGCTGACCTAGCCTTCTCAAGATACTGCATGACTAGGAGAGTACACTTCTTCAAGTCACCATAATCCTCCTTTGTTAACAGTAGTTCACATGCTTCAGCTAGATCATCAATAGTTAACCTATACTCAACATCGTTAGCATAGAACCCTAGATCACTATTATGATTGTCTCTACTAGAGTTTGCGATCTTAGATAGGTCAAGTATCTTAAGAACATCTAGATAAAACCTATAGATGTCATGTGAAATCTCTTCAAGACTTTTCAGCTCTAGTCTCGGCTTTCCCTCTAAGATATGTTTCATATGTCTTAGAAATGTTATATA
>JAADDN010000188.1 GCA_013153895.1 Thermoproteota archaeon
GGGGGGTGGGATTTGAACCCACGCAGGCCTACGCCAGCGGGACCTGAACCCGCCCCCTTTGGCCAGGCTCGGGCACCCCCGCTATCCTCTCCACATCTCGTTCATGATCTTTTAAGACTTTCCCTTAAGAGATCATCGGTTTTGCCGGTCATCATTGTTCAGCCCACTGGCTTTCTAATCATCCTACTATTCATAATCTTATAAGCTATTTATGCCTTATTTCTTCAGATCCTGCAGCTGAGGCCATCTGGCTCACAGTTACACTGTATCTCTTGTTCATTTCCTGCGTAATCTGTTATGAAGCATCTACATGATGTTGCTAGTATAGGTATGTTATCTTTTCCATAGAGATTCTTAAAGAACTTCCATTTATATCCTCTGACTCTCCTATCCCAGAAGTTTGATGCTGTGCATAGCCTAGACATGTATAAACAGTGTGGTAGTTCTATCTCTACATTCTCGCTTATTGGTTTAATAAAGTATCCTTCTGATACTGACCCATCAGGATAGTACACGTCCTCTATATAGTAGTACTCTATTCTGTCTCTATCATATACCTGTAACAGCTTATCAAGCTCTTCTTGAGAATCAACTTCAATAACTGCTCCCCAGACCTCATCTGTTCTTGAGCCAGTATACTCTAACGTTAACACAAGACCGAATCTGCTATTTCTAGCCTTAAATATTCTTTTAAAACCTACAATATATGCAGGCCATATCTTCTGATCAACAAGTCTCTGAGCAGCTCTCATGCTCGGATCTTCATAAAGTAGCCATGATATGAGCGTTGGATCACAGAGGATATCATACACATATAAGTATAGTGGAGGCTCAAGCTTATCTACTTTAGATATCTTGGTCATCTTGTAGAAGAGATCACGCTCCTATTAATTTTAAACTATAGCAACGTCCTACTCTACAGGTTGCTCTGTCTTTCCTAGAGCTTTCCTCACAGTCTTCCCATTTGGACATTTAAATAGGCCTATTATCACTCCTTTCCTACCTTTAGGTGCGAGTACCCATGCTTTAACTGGTTTTAATTTGAGTATCTGACCATCACAGTCTACCTCGTACTCACGCTCTAGGTATGGTGTCAAGTCGATAGGCACGGTTATCTATCCTTGTCTTACCATATAAATCCATCTCGTTATTTACAGGATAAGAATGGTTAAGATCGTCCTCTTCCATCGTTAGTTATCGCTTCTTCACACATTTTTGACGACCTTATAAGGTTAGGATTTTTCTCTTTCCTCACAAGTTAGAACTTGCTCGATATTCTATACTTATGTATTATGTCTCTCGCTTTCTCCCTCTTTTCACGAAGTTCATGTAGGAATCTTACAATATGTTCATAAAGCATCCTCTTACATTCACCACATATCAAGTTACCTGACCTACAGTCCTCATATATCTTCTTAACAATATTATCATCAGGAACGTAAGCCATGAAGTACCTATATACTACACAGATGTCTGGATTACCACCAAGCTTTCTCTGAAGCTCCTTAGTAGGTTGACCACCAGTGAACGCGTTCATGATCTTTCTCCTGACAGTCTCATCATCATCGTTAACATATATCGCGGTCTCTGGCCTAGATGCGCTCATCTTCTCCTCCCCCGTGAGTGCAGGTACAAACTTGCAATATAATGTACAAGGCTTTGGATAGCCTAACCTGTCAGCTATATCTCTAGCAAGTCTGAAGTATGGGTCCTGATCTATACCTGCTGGTATCAGTACAGGAGCTTCCTCACGATAGAGCTCTGTAGGTAAGAATGCTACAGATATCTGCAATGTTGGGAAGAAGGCAGCACCAACGTTTGTTGAGTCTGTAAAGCCGAAAGTATGCTTAATTGTTGATAATGTTAGACATTTAGCAACCTTGACAGCTATCTTATATAGGTAATGTATATCCTCAGTATCTATTATCAAGTGAAGCTGCTCAGGTCTAAAACCTAGAGCAATCAGTGTCAGAGCATTATCATAAGCATATCTATTAGCAACCTCTAGTGGAAGATCTCTAACCAGAAACTTCTCGTCATCAGTCATCTCAAAGAAGAGCTCAACATTAAACCTATCACATAACCATTTAGTAAACATCCATGGTAGAATATGACCTAAATGTAGATCTGCACTTGGTCCACGACCTGTATATAATGCCCATCTCTGACCCT
Source organism: Thermoproteota archaeon (assembly GCA_013153895.1). Classification (GTDB taxonomy): domain Archaea; phylum Thermoproteota; class Thermoprotei; order Thermoproteales; family Thermocladiaceae; genus JAADER01. Next base: position 2,173 of record JAADDN010000188.1, read on the forward strand.
TCTCTATACGTTCAATTATTGTTTCAAGACCTCTATGAGCATAGAAGAACCCTCTTCTTAGAAGATGATGACTATCTCCAGCAAGCTTCTCAATCTTCTTAATATCTTCCTCAGTTAACAGTTTTACACCAAACTGCTCAGCAAGCTTCCTATAGTCAACCCTACCCTTAACCTCCCATGGAGTGACCGTGAAAGTCTGATCCTGCGCCACAATAAGTATCCCTCTAGACCTACGTTAACACATATTTAAGTGATTCTACTCTTCAAGCTTAGAAAGAACTTCTCTCATAATATTATCAAAATTCTTAAGAAATTCTCTATAAGTCACTACACTACTAAGCTCTATAGGTCTAAAATCACAAGTACCTAAAAACTCTCTTTCTAACATTCCTATAAGATTTACAAGTCGTAACTTACCTATCATCAAAGCCTCATTAGCAACCTCAACAAGAATGTTGAGAAGATCCTTATTAACTATCCACTCACCATCTATGATTATTGGAGTATCTATTCTATCATCAGCTTGAACCTCTACAACAACCTCACCATACTCTCTAACAGATATAATACCACTATGCTTAAAACCAACACTCTGAGCAATCTTAAGCAACTTTAAACCAACATCTAGAGATCTAGCAGAAAAATGTATTATAGGTGCTCTAACTAGAAGCCAAGCATTTCTTGGACAAGCCCTCTCTATTACTTCGATAATCTCTCTCATAACTATTGGCCTATGCCACTTAGCTAGAAACTTGAACTCATGACTGCTCTTCACTAAGCTTAATCGTGGAGCTTCTGCAAGAATTATACGTCCACTACAACTACTAGTTGTGAAGACATCTCTACATTTCTCATTAAACTTAAATAGAAAATCCTTAATATCAAAATCTACAAGACCTTTCTCAGCCTCCTCAATAAGTCTTCTATAGAACACTTCACGTCTCTGCTCTATCGTGCTCACAGTACACTTATAATCTATTAAGAGAAATAAAAACATGATGATCATAAGCTACATAGATCCATCAATATATGATAAAATATTTGAAGATTTTTCAGAAGAAGATTCTAACTACATAGAAGAAATATTAAATAGAAACATATCGAGAAGAAGTAAAATATTGAAAGGCATAGACATAGGTTGTGGTACAGGAAGAATCGGGAGAATACTCTCAAAGAAGTTCTATATTATAGGTCTCGACATAGATATAAATATGTTAAGAATAGCAAAATCAAGAATAGACGTAATATGTTGTGAAATATCTCAAATACCTATAAGATCAAGATCTATAGACTTCGCATACTCTTGGCTAGCTACTTTGAACTATCTAAACTATGTCAAGTTAAGAGAACATATGAAAGAAATTAATAGAATATTAAGAGAAAGATCAACATATATTATAGACATGGTGTTAGAAAGTTATGATAAGGATCATTATGAAGAATTATGGAATTTTAATTATAATAGTAAAAGATGCATATTTAACTATAGTGTTAGAAGACTTGAGAGAGGTATGTGGTTAGAGACGTTTAGGATCATATGTGATGATTTATATATGGAGAAGTCTTTCATAACGTATGTATATTCTTATCAATTGTTTAAGAATGTTGTTAATGATTATTTTAATATCATGATTTATAGACCATTCACATTTAATAAAATTAGTAGACCAGCTGGTAGATGCATAATAGTTCTGAAGAAGAGGAGAGCTGGAGAAACTGTTTTATAAATTTAAGAAGTTCATAGTACGTGATATGAAGCTGATTGGAAATTTAACAAAGAAAGATAACTTATGGATACTTCAGATTCCGCGACCTGTACTTAAGGTTGCTGAGCTTAATGGAGTTAAGATAAGTAGTAAAGTTAGAGTTAGGATACGCATATTTGAGAATGATGGTTCTAGTGTAGAGACGGATGCTAAAGTGCAGACTTATGGAGGAGATGTCTGCTATCTAATACTTCCTCAACAGGTAGTACAGTCTCTTAAGAATAAGAGAGGAGAAGTCGTGTTTGAAGTTCTTGATTAATATGTCTATTAACGATTATGAGAAGATATTTAGGGAGAAAGCTCCACTAGTCTGTTGGTGTCCATCATGTAATGTTCCTCTACTTAGAGATAGGAGATGTAACATTTGTGGTGAGAATGGTTTTCCTGTGAGAGGTATAGCTTATCCAAGAGATGTAAGATACTGTTTTGATAATGATAAGAAGATAATTGTTGAGGCAATAGAATCTACGTACGGAATATCTAGAACAGATATAGAGGATCTTCTAATATCGATGGATGA
>JAADDN010000184.1 GCA_013153895.1 Thermoproteota archaeon
CTGATAAGAGCATATATTGACTACAAGATTAATTATCATGGAGATGCTGACCTCGTAATAGTTGGTAAGGGTCCTCTAGAGAAATATATCAAGAAAATAAGTTTACTCGTACCTTCGATAAGATATTTAGGGTATGTTCCTAGAAATACTTTGAAGAAGCTGTATAGTAGAGCAATAGCATTAATACTACCCTCTCGAGTTGAGGGTTTACCAACAACAATATTAGAAGCTCTAGTATATGGTACTAGAGTGATAACATTAGAACAAAATGGTGTTAAGAAAACACTGGAAAAATTAGGAATAAAAGACAATATAATCGAGGTTAAAAACTGGCGTGAATTATCAAAAGTTATGAAAGAATTGGAGGTATTTAGCAGAAGACTTGAAAAGTTTAATGAAGTCATAGTATGTAAACTATTAAGAATATTGTCGTGGAATAACATTATAAGACTAATACTGCAAACATATCTTGAATGTGTTAGAGATACTATAAGATTATCAACCGAATAGCTTTGTACTATCCTAAAATTATGTTAGATGCATAGAAATAAAATATTTTTATAGAATCAATACATTACTTCATAAAGATTATCTTGTGAAACATAGGAATGACATCATATATTACCGGTAATACTTAAAAGCTTACACGAAGTAATACTTAAACCCAAGTGGTTAAGGATCTTACTGTTGTTGTTCCGACGTTTAATGAGGAGGGTAATATTGGTAGGCTTATTGAGGAGATTTCTAAGTGTCTTTGTGGTGTTAATTTTGAGATTCTTGTTGTTGATGATTGTAGTACTGATGGTACTGTTAAGATAGTTGAAGAGTATTTTCGTAAAGGTTTTCCTGTGAGGGTTATTGTTAAGCCTAGGAGGACGGGGAAGCCTGAGAGTGTGATTATTGGTATTAGGAGTGCTGAGGGTAGGTATATTGCGTTTATTGATGCTGATTTTGAGTATCCTCCAGAGATTCTGAGAAAGATGTGGGATGTTGTTGAGTTTGAGGATGCTGATATTGTTCTTGCTCGTAGAATTCAGAGGAAAAGGTCTCTTTATAGGAGGATTATTTCTGGTGGTGCTAGATTTCTCGCTAAGTTGTTGTTTCCTGAGTTGAGGAGTCTTGAGGATCCTACTACTGAGTGTCTTATTGTTCGTACTGATCTAGCTAGGAGTGTTGATCTTAAGCCTTATATTAAGCCTTTCCTGGCTCTGTTAGTGAAGATATTGAGAGAGTGTAAAGGGCTGAGGAAGGTTGAGGTTCCCTGTGAGTTGAGGTGTAGAGAGTATGGTTCTAGTAGTTTTAATGTTAGGTGGATATTTAATTATGTGAGAGAGCTTTTAGAGTTGTCTAACTGGTTTCCTGTTAGGTATATTGTTATTGCTCTTGTTCTAGCGTTAGTATCTGTGTTAGTTAGTCCTTATATTGGTGTGTTTGCTCTATTAGCATCTGTAGCAGCTAGGACCGCGATCTTCTTCAAGGAGGTTAAGATATATGGTATACCTCTTGCGGAGGCAGCATCAACATTGTTGAAGCATGTGCTTTATATGGTCTTGAAGTACTTTTGGATATTTGGATGGGCTATAGCTGCAGTAACAGAACTTGTGTTAGTTCATGTATTTCGAAAGTAATGTTATAAGAGGACTTGTATAAGCTTAAGCATGTAAACCTGTGAGGCAGTTGAGGATACTATGGTTTAATTGGAGATGTATTAAGCATCCTCTTGCAGGAGGTGCAGAGGTATATACCCACGAGATTGCAAGAAGATTATCACATATGGGTTTTGATATTATTCTCGTGTCTTCTCGTTCTCATAATTTACCTGAGAGAGAATACGTAGATGATTACTTGGTTATTCGTAGAGGAGGTAAGTATACTGTATACTTAGAGGCTAGGAGGGTTTATAAGGAATTGAAGAAGGAGGGCTGGATTCCTGATATTGTTATTGATGAAGTTAATACTATTCCATTTATGACACCTATGTTTGTTAAGGAACCTATTGTTGTTCTTATTCATCAGTTATGTAAGGAGTGTTGGAAATATGCTATCCATCCTCTATTTTATCCTTTTGGCTGGTCTCTTGAGTATCTGCTACATAAGTATTATGTTAGGAAGGTTAGAGAAGGCAAGATCAAGTTTATTATAACGGTATCTGAGGATACTAAGAATGATCTTGTTAAGTTGGGATATCCTTCTGATAGGATTGTTATTGTTCCTAATGGTATTGATATTGAGAAATATAGAGAATGTTTAGAAGGTAGTGATGAAAGTAGGGAGAATCTTGTATTGTATCTTGGTAGGATAACGCCATATAAGAGGATTGAGGATCTTATTAAGGCTTGGTCTATAGTTGAGAAGAGTAGGAAGGATTGTATACTTATTATAGCAGGTAGAGCATATTTAAGGTATTTGAGAAAACTTGAGAAGCTTGTTAGAAAGTTTAAGTTGAAAAATGTTAAGTTTCTTATTAATATATCTCATAGTGAGAAGATTAATCTTCTTAAGAAAGCTAAGATTTTAGTATATACGTCTACTAGGGAGGGGTATGGTCAGACTATTATAGAGGCTGCTATATGTGGTGTGATACCATTAGCATATAATGTGCCAGGTCTAAGAGAAGCTTGTAGAGATGTAGGTGGTATATTACTACCTGAGAATAGTCCTGAAGTGTTGGCAGAATACATATTAAAATTATTAGAAGCAGAAAATCAATATAAACCTTGTAGAAGAGTTATAACTTGGGATGAGGTTGCTGAAAGATTCTTGAACATACTTTATGAAGCAGTAAGATCATGATCATTACCCTACATAGTTTAAATACGTAACTATTCTAAAACATTATTGAACATGTATGAGAGCGTTTTGAAGGATTATAGTCATGTGAAGTCTCAGATGTGAGAAGTATGTTAATACTATACATGTTTTGTCTTGTTTATTCTAGGTAATCGTTATTAGTATGTTTCACACCTTTACTGTGGGTCTGTGAGTGTCTACGTGTGATGTTGGGTTTTTTGTTGAGAAGCCGCATTTGTATATTGATTGTTCTTATAGGTTGCATGATTTGAGGGGTAGGAATTTTGTTAATAATGTTGTTCAGTATTGTTTTGTTGGTGCTGTTAGTGGTGTTTTCAATAGTCTGGGTTTATGTTATGGTGTTAGGAGGTGCGGAGGTGGTAGAGCTGTTGTTAGGGTTTTCTCTGACCTGTCTAAGGACGTGATTGACCGTGTTTTAGGATTGGCAAGCCTTCTTTCTATTCTTGTTAGACCTGCTGGTGCTGGTCTATTTGTTGAGGAGTCTGCAAGTAGACGGGTCTATAGACTCTTTAGTGATTTCTCTGTTATCTCTATTCCCTGTACTGTATCTGGTAGATGTGCTATCTGTGGTAGGTCAAGTGTTTTTAGGAGCGATTTTTCTGAGTATTTTAGACATGTTTTGAGAGATGAGGATCTCTGTCCTATATGTGCTATATCTAGGTTTGTTGGTAGGGTATTGAATAATCCTGTTGTTGCTACATTTCATGGTGTAGTTACTGGTGATAATGCTAGGAACATTATCTGTGATCTTGAACGAGCTGGTTCTCATGTATATTCTTCTACTGGTGATGCAGTTTTCATAGAATTGAAGCATGATGCTTCTCTACTAGGATTCCTAGCTCTTAGGCATACTGTCTGGAATAGTGATACTACTATTCTTAATGATGTTGCATTTCTTGCAGTATCTATTGGTGATGTTGCGTATCTCTCTGCTATTATCGGTCTCAGAAAATTGAAGAGTATTCCTCATCTGGAGAAGGAGTTTAAAAATGTTAGAGACAGGTTAAGAATGTTTAGTTTCCTCTATCAGGAACCTATAGAAAACCTCGTAGATAGATACGATATTTATTCTACTCTCTGTGAGCTTAGGAGTGTTGTTAACAATCTTCTCTGCGCTATGTCTAGCATTGTCAGAGAAGCTGTAAATAACGTTCCTTGCAATAATTCTGTACATAATGTTCTGAAGTATCTTGAAAGGTGTAGTTATGTTAGTCTTAGTCCTGTACCTATGCCTGATGGATTTCCAAGAGATTCTCTCATTCTTAACCCATTATTTACCTATGTTAATCTTTACGGAGTTTATGATAATATTGATGTTGAGGTTCTTCAGATGTTTAATCCCTTAATGGGTATCTCCGTAATTAGAGCTGATGGTGATAGGTTTGGAAAGGTTAACGATCTTAATGAGCTTCTCTCAAGGCTTGGAGTCTCTGTTCCTGTTAGTGAGGAGTTAAAGGATGAGTGGCGTTTCTATCTTGAGAAGGTTTTGTCTGAAGATTTTAAGGGTCTTGTTACTCAGCTTACATGTGCTCTTACTCCATCTATAGTCGTGTACTTTGGTGGTGATGAGAACTTTCTAATATGTACTAGGTCGGGAGATGATATAAGCTATATTAGGGACGTGATCTATCTTGTTCGTAATCTT
>JAADDN010000136.1 GCA_013153895.1 Thermoproteota archaeon
ATACTTTCAACATATGATGTAATAAATGCTGAAGAACTTTACGAATATGTTAGAAGAATAGGCGAGAAGATCTCTATGTTAGAGTTAGAGTATGCTAAGCTTAGTGATGTATTGAGAAGGTTATGTGATATCTGTGAGAAAGCTAAGAATATTGATGCTAATATAATGAACGAGGTATCTAAAGCTCTTAAGCAGATTGATATAAGGTTCTCAAGAGAGCAAGCTATTAATATTGATAAAATTGTTAAAGAACTTGAAAAGTTGTATAATAATGTTAGTGGTAAGGTTAGTTCAAAGCTTGCTAAGATTTATAGACAAGCTGAAGCTTTACGTAGACTAGTTAGAGCTATATGTGTAGCAGGTATCTATGATGGTGATATATGTTCAATAGATCTTAGTAATGTTGAAAATATTGTGAGCATTAGAGATAAGATAATACAAGAGCTGAGGAAGGTTCTTAGAGATTATGTTGATGATGCTATCAGAATTGCAGAGATTGGTGATGAAGTATCGTTGGAGGATCTAGATGAGAGAGGTAAGGCTGTTCTAGAGAGGTTATGTGAGCTTGGTGTTGTTAGGAGAGTCTACAGGTTCTTGTCCTAGTATATTCTAGATCTTGCACGAAGTGTTCTTTTACGTTTGCGTGATCTCTTTCTATGAGCAGGTCTATGCTTTATCTCGTACTGTATCTCTTCTGTTGCTAATGTTGTGAGTGGTGCTCCACAGTTTGGGCAACGTGATTTACATCTCTCTAAGGTCCTTCTTTCTATTTCTGATAATGACATTAATGTACGAAATCTAGCTATGATTTTCCCACAATATGCACAGTAGACTTCGATAGGCACGTGCTAAGTCTTATCCTACAGGATTATTAAACTAATCTTATGACAAACATTTCAACTAGGAGAGAAGCCTTAAAAAGAGGATCTAGAGTACTATAGCATGGGTGGATGATTAGGATTGTCGCTTCTGACTGATGAAGAGATGGACCCGGTATGACACCTATAGAGGTTTAATAGCCACTGTACTGCCCATGCAACACATTCATCAAGAGTCTCGTACCCTTCTTCACGACATATCTGTTCTAGACATTGTAGATCTTTTTCAGAGATGTAGAACTCTACCTTTCTCATCACTCTCCTTAACACTTATAGAAACTTAAGGAGAGTACTTAGAAACGTAAACCTCTACTCAGGATAGTGTAGCCTGTACATATCTGGTTATATCATGCTGAGGAATGTCTTTTAAACCCTAAAACTCAGATATGGTCTATGGACGTCGCACTAGAGACTAAGAGCCTAGTTAAGCAGTTTGGTGGTCTGAGAGCTGTCGATGAGGTGTCTATAAAAGTTCCAAAGAAGAAGATAGTACTCATAATTGGACCTAATGGAAGTGGAAAGACTACTCTCGTGAACGTTATCTCTGGAGTATACAAGGCTGATGGTGGAAAAGTGTACTTCATGGGTAAGGACATAACTAACAAGCCTCCACACGTCATATATAGGCTTGGACTCGTAAGAACATTTCAGATACCTCAACCACTTAGGAAGCTGACAGTTCTAGAGAACGTTCTTCTTGGTCAAGCTTATCATCCAGGTGAGAACTTCCTGAAAGCTCTGATATACTTGAGCTGGCTGAAGAGAGAGGAGGAGCTTGTTGAGAAGGCGTTCAAGATATTGGAGTTTCTCAAGCTAGATCACTTATGGGATCAGGAATCGTATAAGCTTAGTGGTGGACAACTTAAGCTTCTTGAGCTAGGTAGAGCACTCATGGCAGATGCAAAGATGATGATACTTGACGAGCCTATTGCAGGAGTGAATCCTACGTTAGCTCACGAGATATTTAGGAAGATTCAAGAGATTAGAGATAAGTTTGATGTAACATTCCTCATAATAGAGCATAGACTCGACATAGCTCTCAAGTACGTGGACTACGTGTACGCTATGGCTAGAGGAAGAGTCATAGCGGAGGGACCTCCTGAGGAGGTAGTGAACAATCCTGTAGTTATAGAAGCATATATAGGAGGCTGATCTATGGTTAAAAAACCTTATAAACAAGCTTAAAACACTAGTTAAGATGCTGAAAGTCTCACAATTAAATGCTGGGTACGGAAAGCTACATATACTATATGACATAGACTTCGAAGCACCACGTAGAGAGATAACGGTCGTAGTAGGACCTAACGGTAGTGGAAAGTCAACACTATTGAAAGCTCTCTTTGGTCTAGCAACAATATATAGTGGAAAGATAGAGTTCGAGGACAAGGACATAACTAGGTTACCTCCACACAAGCGTGCTAGGCTAGGTCTAGCATATGTTCCACAGACAGATAACGTCTTCACCACGTTAACAGTAGAGGAGAACCTCAGAATGGCAGGATACTTGCTCGAGCCTCATGAGCTGAAGGAGCGTATAGACCTGGTTCTAGACATCTTTCCAACATTGAAGGAGTATCTGAAGAAGAAGGCTGGAGCGTTAAGTGGTGGTGAGAGACAGATGATTGCTATAGCAATGTGCCTTATAAGAGATGCAAAGATGTTGCTCCTCGATGAGCCTACAGCACAGTTAGCTCCTAAGATAGCGACGTACATACTTAACAAGATTGTCGAGCTCAGGGACAGGCTTGGAATAACTATAGTCCTAGTAGAGCAGAATGCTAAGAAAGCTCTAGAGATAGGTGATAGAGCATATCTCCTAGTTAGTGGTAGAGTAGCCTTTAGAGGAAAAGCTCAGGAACTTCTTGAGCATAAGGAGCTAGGTAAACTATATCTAGGACTTGTCTAACATTAAACTACGAGTGATGAAGCTTCACCTCTCGGATCAGTGAAGAATCCTTTAAGTACTGATACACACTTCTGATCAATATATTCAGAATCTTGCAAACATACTACCAGTAGATTCACTAATTAACTACTTATTACGGTACTACACTTCTACGTAGAATGTTTTATAAAGCTTGTAGAGAGATTCTTAACGATCGATATGTGCAGATTCAAGGTAGTACTAAATGGAGAGATCGTTGCAACAGATGTTGTGAGAGTAGTTAAGGAGAATGGAAAGGTAAAGCTGATAGATACGACAGGAAGAACAGTGAAGGAGCTTGAGAACGTTAAGATAGTTGAAGTAGACTCAACAACCGAGAGAATAATCCTGAAATCGTAACTTCTGAACTATTTAAAATTATAAAACTTACTTAACCAGCCTAAACTATCTTCATCAGATGACTGCTCAAATTCTTCTTCCACGAACACGTCAAGCAGTACGTAGGAGAGCGTTAATGATCAGTATTGCTGGGAAGGGAGGGGTAGGAAAGACAACACTCACAGCACTCATGTTAAAGGTTCTTCTCGAATCAACACGTAAACTGATCCTCGTAGTTGATGCTGATCCTGTATCTAATCTTCCAAGCGTGCTAGGAGTGAAAGAGTATACTACTGTTGGAGATGTGATAGAGGAGCTTAGAGAGAAGATGGAGCGTGGTGAAGTATCCTCAATACCTCCAGAAGTATTTGACATGTATGTACAGGACACGATAGTTGAATGTGATAACTTTGATCTTCTAGTCATGGGTAGGACAGAGGGCAAGGGATGTTACTGCTATGTTAATGCTGTACTTAGAGGTATAATACAGACCTTAGAGTCGAACTACGATATAATACTTATAGATTGTGAAGCAGGTCTCGAACATATACAGAGGAGAGTTGATGAGAATGTTGATATACTACTCATAGTTACAGACTCCTCAAGAATGGGTATAGAAGCATGTAGAAAAATAGTAGAGCTCTCTGAGAAACTTGGATTAAATATAGGTAGGAAATATGTCGTAGGTAATAAGGTTACGAATGTTGATGCTCTTAGAAGAGCTTTATCAGATATTGGAGTAGACTTATGTGGAATAATACCCTATGATCCACTTGTTGAGGAGTATAATCTAGCTGGTAAGTCTCTACTTGAGATTCCTGATGATAGTCCTGCTTTACAGGCTGTGAGAGAGATATGTAGGAGAATAGGCTTAATATGATTAGGGAGGTGTTGGTCTAACTAGCTCAAGAGGTAGATCAATCTTCTTAGCAATCTCTGCAAGATATCTAAGATACTTCAGTAGACCACTATCACGACTCTTCTTTATATGTTCAACAACGCTTGAAAGTATTCTTAAAACATCATCATATACTTTAGGATCAACCTTGTAAGGACTACCATCCTTACCTCCTAACGCGAACGCATACCTTCTTGGGTCATGCGTCACAGGATCGTTCCAATCTACCTGTGAAGAATATATTAGCTCAGCTATGAGTGCTAGTGCAAGCATAGTATTTGGTCCTAGACCTCTAACTAGGAGGAGCTCCTTAAAGTTCTGAGCATTTCTAGCCTTCTCAAGTACCTTATGATCAACATTTATCTTTGATAACTTTAGAGCTAGATCTCTACTCATGAGCCAGGGATGATAATATC
>JAADDN010000088.1 GCA_013153895.1 Thermoproteota archaeon
CTATGGCTCTTGCTATTGCTTATGAACTTTATGGTGATGCATGGCGAGAAAACGTACTAGAACTAAACGCAAGCGACGAAAGAGGAATAGGAGTCATACGTGAGAAGGTCAAGGAGTTCGCTAAAAGTCTTCCCACGGCAGGGAAGGTACCGTTTAGACTCATAATTCTCGACGAGGCTGATAATATGACTAGTGATGCACAACAAGCACTTAGGAGGATCATGGAGATCTATTATCATACTGCACGCTTCATCTTGATAGCAAACTATGTGTCAGGTATAATAGAGCCGATACAGTCGAGATGTGCTGTGTTTCGTTTTGCTCCTATACCTAAGGAGGCCCTGTTCGAGAGATTGAAATATATAGCATCCTGTGAAGGAATAGAAATCACGGAGGATGGTCTTGAGGCTATTTGGGAGATATCTCAAGGAGATATGAGAAAAGCAATAAACACACTACAAGCAGCAGCCGCAGTATCTAGGAAAATAGATGCAGAGACGGTATATAAGGCTCTAGGCAAAGCTAGTCCAAGCTTGATGAGAGCTTTCGTATACGAGGCAGTTCATGGACAGTTCTCATCAGCTATGAAGAGGCTTGAAGAGCTTTTCAATGTCTACTGTGCAGATCCTATAGATATAGTGAAGACTATTCATAGAGAGGTCATGTCACCTTACTCACAGTTGAAGATTCCTGAAGTTGAGAAGCCTAAGATAATTGCGCTTATCGGTGATGCACATTTCAGGCTTCTTAGAGGTGCGGATCCTAGGGTGCAGATTCTAGGACTTCTATGTAAGATTCGTCGCAGAATTGCGAGCTCGAGCACTGAATCCTGACGATTCTCGATTATCTATATTGAGAAAAGTTTTTAAACCTCTTATCATCTACTTGAACACAAAGCTTAAAAGGGTGCTAACATGAGTTCAACATTCCAAACTCCGGGAGCTCGGGAAGAGGAGAAGGAGAAGACCTCGACCCAGCAGAGTCAGCAGGAGCAGACTTCTAGACCTCAGACGTCGTCCATACTTGAGAAACTGTACTCCATACATAAGAAGGCTAAGGCGGAGCAGGCACAGCCACAGAAGGCAGAGGAGGAGCAGCGTGCTCTAGTATGTCCACACTGTGGATCTAACAGGATAATAAAGAACGAGCTGGGCCAGCTAGTATGTGAGAGATGTGGATTCGTTCTTGAGGACAGGCCAATAGACCTGGGACCAGAGTGGAGAGCATTCACGCCAGAGGAGAAGGATGCTAGAGCTAGAACTGGAGGACCATTAAGACATGTAGGTCTCACAAGCGAGTCATTGACGACTAAGATCGATCTCGTACATAAGGACTCGAGCGGTAAGGAGCTATCACTGAAGCAGAAGCTTGAGATAATAAAGTTCAGGAAGTGGCAGCAGAGGATCAGGATACAGACAAGCCATGAGAGAAACACGTTACAGGCCCTTAACGAGCTTAACAGACTAGCATCACAGCTAAACATACCTAAGACAGTAGTTGATGAAGCTCTCGCAATATACATGAAGGTTCTAGAACAGGGACTAGTTAAGGGCAGAAGCATAGAAGCCATAGTCGCCGCCTGCCTACATATGGCATGTAGAAAGCATGGAATACCAAGAGCACTCGACGAGATAGCACAGTACACTAAGGCTAGCAGAAAAGAGATAGCACGATGCTTCAGACTCATAGCTAGAGAGCTAGGAATAAGGCTACCATTAGCAGATCCAAAGATGTACGTACCACGAATATGCGAGCAGCTTAAGCTTAGTGGAGAGATAATGAGAGAAGCTATGAGAATACTCGATGAAGCTAAGAAGAGAGGACTCACAGCAGGTAAGGACCCAGCAGGTCTAGCAGCTGCAGCAGTCTACATAGCATCACTACTGAAAGGAGAGATTAGAACTCAGAAAGAAGTAGCAATGGCTGCACAAGTCACAGAGGTGACCGTGAGGAACAGATATAAGGAGCTTGCTAAGGAGTTGAATATTAAGATTCCTATTAAGTAAGTAGGAAACATATATAAACTTTCTCATATTTTCTATCAGTGTTCATAAAAGGTGTAAAATATATTGAACAATGCTCAATATGCGATGAGATCAGGAGAGGCGATCTAATACTAGAACAGAATTATGAGTATGTCGTCTATGTATGTAGAAGACCCTACAACAACGGTCACCTAATAATTGCTCCTAGAAACCATATTTCTCTTAAAAATTCTGATCCTAAAATCATTAAAGATCTATTCAAAATATGTAAAAACTGTATCAGACTACTCTCAGAAGCATACTCACCTCATGGATTTAATATAGATATAGTTCAGGAACCACATGTAGCGATGCAGATCGTTCCTAGGTGGAATGGTGATGCTAGTTTTGTATCAGTGTTCCATAATACTAGAGTTATTGCTGAGCCTCCTCAGATGACGTTAAGGTATTTGAGAGATCTTTCTAATAAGCTTGGTATAAGATTGTTAGGAGGTCTATAATGTTAGTATACGATATCGTTTTTTCTTTAACTATTGTAGCTATCTGTCTAATAGTGTTCATAAGACTTGTAAGTGATTATAGGCTGGTGTTCACTGTTTCAAAACTTCTCAAGAAGGAGTATAAGGTTACTCCTAAGAGACCACTCGTGATCAGTCTAGGTATAGATATGTTTTTGCAGAATTATGATATAATTAGTGTTGAGTGTGTTAATGGTCAAGCATATCTTGAACATCCTGACATTATTGTGATTAAGGATGTACAACCTGACCTCTATACTGGTAAGGCTTATCTATACGTTACTGTTAGAGTGTATGGTAGGTTAGATACTTATGAGATAACTAGGAGGATTACTCTATCATTTGCTTAGTTAGTGTCTCTTTATGATCTCTATGCTGAGTAATGTGAGTACTATGTCTATGAGTATGTTGCTTGTGAATGTTATATATGCTGTTAATATTCTTAGACCTGACGTGATAAGCATTGATAGTAGAGTCATGTCTACTGTTAAGCATGTTGTTGCTATTATGAGTAGAAGTATCTTTCCTTTTTCTGGAGCTACCTGGTATAGTGATATTACTGTTATTATGAGTATTAGCTCTACTAACTGTACTGCGAGTATGAGTCTAGCATATAGGAGGAATAGAAAGCTTTCAAGGATCAGGTAGAGGAGTAATAGCTCTATTCCTCTTAAGTATGCTAGTATCGTGAGAATCTTCCGCATGTAATAGCTGATAGAGAGCTTGAAGGAACATTTTTAAATACTAGTCTAAGCTAGATCGAGAGCAGCAATGTCCTCAGAGAGATCTATTCCTGTAGTACCTCCGCCTCCACCATTAGTGAAGGTTCCAAGATTAATAAAGTATGGAGGATTACCACCTCACGAGTGGAAGGAAGGTAGAGGCTACTCTATAGGTGAGATAAAGGCTCTAGGATTAACTGTGAGAGAAGCGAGACTCCTTGGAATATATGTTGATGAGAGACGTAGAACAACATGGCAGCACAATATTGAGAGACTTCGTGAGTGGCTTATAAAGGTCCTTAAGGGAGAGATAGCTCCACCTGACCCAACTCTTCCAAAGATAATTAAGATTAAGCCTAAGAGAGGAAGAGTATTCAGAGGATTAACACCAGCTGGTAGAAGAATGAGAGGATTAATGTCAGTTAAGCTCAGAGAGACTCATAAGCATAAGTGGAAGAAGAAGCAGAAGGAGAGAGAGCTTAAGAAAAGGCATGAAGCTGTTAGAGCTAAGGGTGGTCACTAGCCCTCAAGTATTATTGGTATTATCTCTCTGAGACTCTTAACCGTATAGTCAGGAACTAGGTCAGTCTTCTTATCACTCCTGTTCACGAATATCATCTTAAGACCTACCAGCTTTGACCCAATAATATCTTCTAGAAGTCCACTAACGAGCACACATTCGTCTTTGTTAGCTTTAGCTCTCGTTAATGCTGCCTGATATATTCTTAATGATGGTTTACCTGCTCTTGATAGGTCTGAGCTTATAACTCCTTTGAAGTATTTTAACATGTTGTGTCTTAGAAGGATCTTTTTTGCTATATCATTATCAAGATTTGTCAGTATGTACATGTCTACGTTATTCTCTCCGAGCTTAGTTATTGTTTCTGGAACATCATCATATAGTTGTGCCTGTTCAACAAATATTGAAGATATTGCATTACTGAAGTAGTCAACCTCTTGAGGACTTAGGCTCAGAGTGTACTGTTTTACTACTGAAATAACTACTTCTCTTGCTAGTTGTCTGAGGGATCTATAGGCTCCCTTGCTGATGAGCATGTTGTACTTATTTGTCCATTCTGTCTGAACTTTCTCCGCTATCTCGTTTATTGATGCTGGAAGTCTGAGCTCTGATGCTAGTAGTTTTGCAACCTCTTCATGAAATCTTTCAACTCTTATTAATGTGTCGAGAAGCTCGAAGAACACGACCTTAAATCTCATAAACCTCA
>JAADDN010000093.1 GCA_013153895.1 Thermoproteota archaeon
GGTAGCGTTGAACGTTGAATACTTCTGGCGTGATAGTTATGTTTCTAGCAGTCATAATGAAGACGAATGGTATGTACATGTTCTTTGAAGCATTCATCACACGTAGAATAGGTACTGCACGGTCAGCCTCCCTGAAGAGGGGGGCAACAGCTACTGAGAAGAGTGGCGTGTTAAATGCAACATAGATATCATAGTAGGGGTAATTAACAAAGTGTTCACACCTAGTTACAGCTCTCCTAAACTGCTCATACCTACGTAAGTCACCCATCGGTGTTAACAGTCTATCAACAATGTACTGATAGATACCGTATTCATCACCTAGACCAAGCCTACGCAATATATTACACATTAAATATGCTAAATAGAGAAACACGTCCCTGACCTTAGGATCGAACTGTAGTAGCTTAGGAAAGATCTCACTGAACTTAGGATCCTGTAACTCCAACATGAGCAAGGTATCTAGCAGGTTAGCCCTCACCACAGGAGGCGGAGCAGGTCTCCTGCCACCTCCAAGTCCAAGCAGTGAGAGCAACTTATCAAGCATGTTTTAACAATTATTGAACCAACTTAAAAACCTACTCTAGAACAAGCATAGGTGCTACAGAACTTGATAATAATGTCAATATTTTCCATATAAGAACCATGTTATAAATAGCAAAACAGACATGTAAAAACGTTGGTAAAGAATAGAGGAACCTTAACCTTACTGCTACCCTACTAAACTTATTCTCCTCGGGAAAGAACATTCCTATACTGATTAAAATCGCTAGAAGATACGTATAATACGTCAACAAGCCATAAAATAATGCGATAAGAATGAAGAGCGTTGGGTTACTATATATTAATGGTTTTATAATGTTTATGAATTTTGAAAGATCGTGCCAGTGTCCTCTCAATATTTCTGCTCCTTGCATTGTTGTTAATATGTCTGCCAGTGTTGCTAGTGTGTATGCTATAGTGTTTAGGTATAGTATTTTTCTTAGTTTGTCCATGTTTTCTATGGGTGATAACTGTTTTAAATTTAGTTTCTAATCTATGTGTGATGGTTAAGCTCTGTATTGATCTTCCAGAACATGTGTACAAGGTCTTGCAGTATCTTGCTAAGATAACTGGCACGTCTGAGTCAGAGATAGTTCATACCTTGGTCGAGTCTACGCTGACGGGACTCGCAGTCATGTTGGAACGGCAACTAGCCGTGCTACATAAGCTGGGGCTCTTGACAGCGCACCCGGATCAGGTAAGGAACATGTTGCTGACCTTGAAGCAGAGTGTGGAAGAGGTGAGGAGACCTGTAGAGGAGAGTCCAGAGGAGAAGCTTCTCCGCATATTAAAGGAGAGGGGGGAAATGAGTCTGGGAGAGGCTATGGAGATAGTGGATCCAGACACAATTATTCGATTAATAGAGAGGGGACTAATCATAAAGAGGGGGACGACACTGAGATTGAGAGAGGACTGACCTATATAATCTATAGAATGCTGTGAAGCTCCTCGGCGCGTTTGGGAACATAGTCCAAATATGTGAGAAATCTCTAAGAAACTTATCATATAGTGCACGCAGGCTAAGTCCCTCATGATTCTTGAAATATCTCCTCAACATTTCTCGTATACGATCAATCTCCCTGCTCTCAAGCTCACTGAACCTGTTCTTACCAGTGTAATAAAGCGTGATATAATGAAGTAGAGAAGGCTTATGATAGAGCTTTCCCTCACGCTTCAATCGTTCAAGTCCAAGCTTAGTTCTCTTCCTAATATCTTCAACATATAGCTCACCAAACCATAACATGTCTAGCAGAATCTTCTTTTTGAGTGGTGGTGGAACATCATAGTTTAATCTGTCAGTAGCAACGAAGTAATAGTCAAAGCCCTCGTCTAATAGGTTCTTCAATTCTATTAGTCCCTCCTCCACGCTTCTAGAGAACCTAGTAATATCGTAGAATATTATTATCTTGATATTATTCTCCTTACAGTACTGTATCATCTGGCTATATGCTGGTCTCTTTCTTGGTGGTACTGTACCACTCACTCCCTTATCTATGAAGTACCTAACGATCCTAATGTTCCTACTCCTAGCGAAGTCCTCTATAGCTAGTATCTGATTCTGCTCGTTCTCGTCTGGCTGTGATACTCTTACGTAGGCTACTGCAAGCTTCTCCTCACTCATTGAGTATGTTCCTAATAGTAGACTATTTAAGACCTATCTACAGGATCGTTAAAATATGGATCTAATAGAAGAGATACGTTACATACTTGGACTAAGCGATACCCCACCCCCAGTCCCCGCAGTAGAGGTTGATGAACGTGTCAAAGCTAGTCCTAGACTTGTGCCTCACATTCTAGCTCAAACACCGCCAAACATCTCAACAATCCTGCTAGGCGCGCCCGGTATTGGGAAGACTAGTAGTGTATTAGAGTTTGCTAGGGCACTAGCAGAGGCTACTGGTAGGGAACTAATATCTACTATTGGTATAGGTGATCCACATGATATTGAGGTTCTAATAGATGAGGTACGCTCAAGACCAGAGAAGTACATCGTCTTCTCATATATTCATGGGCCAGAGATAACACGTACCACATATGCTGTCCCCGCAACAGTCCTAGATAGAGAAGCTAGATCACAGAGATGGCTACCACCACCACAGGTAGCGTTGGTAGCAGTCACATTAAGCATGAAGAGGAGGGTAGAGTCAACATTTAGAGATACCTCACTAATAGATGAGGTAATTATTGGACAGTTACCACTCTATCCACTAGGCAGACTTAGGGAACTATTGAGAGAGCTGTTGAGGACTGTTCCACTAGGCGTATTATTCATAGATGAGGCACTGCAAGCATATGCCGAATTTGTTGAACATTACATGAGCAGTCTAGTAGGAGAGAGAAAGTGGGCTAACACATATATTAGCCCCCTAGTCTGGATAGTACTGTCATCAAACCCATCAACATATGTGAAAACGATACTTAACGTTGCAGGTAACGTACCTAGAAGACTAAGATGGATAGAAGTAACAACACCAAGCGCGAGCGAACTAGCTAACTATGTTAGAGAGAGGTTGAGGAGGCTTGGAGTAGAGCCGAACGAGAACGTTATTAGCATGGTTGAGAGAGCTGAGCCTTACCTTACAGCCACGGTTAACGATGTTGAGAAGAGCATAGAACGAGGACATAGTTACCCAACACCAGCAGGCTGGCTTAGACTAGCAATGGCATTACAAGCATATGGACTAGATAGAGATAGGGCAGAACTAGAAGCAACACTTTACCTAGGCCCAGACGCTGGTAAACATGTTGCTAGGCTGATTAGAGAACTAAACTTCAATATTATGGAAATATTAGAAAAACCGTTACAATACTTAGACACGTTGTCAAGATTCGACGAGAGGTGTAGAATAGCTAGCCTAGTCACGAGACTAGTCAAGGAGAGGCAGGACACTTCAATAGTTGAGAAATATGTTCACCTATTAGAGATACTGTATGTGAAAGGGATGATAAGTCTAGAAGAGGCTGGTGACAGAATAATACAGTTGCTACGTGAAGTCAAGGGTAGCCCACTCGAGAGGGAGATTATTCTAAAGGTAATGCGCTCCTCACTTTATGTGGAGGCTGTCAAGAAGTTAGCTAGGTCTAACAATGTCGAATCCAAGTAGCTGGTTCAGTATTGGGCTACGTTGCTCAGCTGGCATGTTCATGTAAAGTATTATACGTACCTTCTGTATTGCCTGTAATAATCCGCCTAAGATATGTATTAATAATCTAAACGCGTCTATGACCATGTCAATTATCTTTGGGTTAAACTCGAAGGTTGCTCCAAAGTCAGTATCTTTCTGTGACTGCATTATGAGTCTCTCAACCTCCTCACTTATACGTGAAATATAGTTCTCAAATATCATCTGTGAGAAGAGTGCTATAGCTATGAGCCTCTGCTTTATCTCTACTCTAGCAGTCCTAAAATCAATAATTAACGAGCCAAGGTTCACGAAAGGTTTAGCAAATATGTTACCTAGGTGACTAAGCTTATCAACCTCCTCATTAAGATGCTCAAGAAGCCTCTTAATTTCCTCCTGCTCATAACCCTTAAACGCTTCTGCGGGAGGCCTCAGCTCCTCAAGCACCTGTCTAATAATGGTGTGAGCATACTCTGGAGGAAACTTCAATATGACTGGACTCCTACCAGATGGCCTACCCCTATCCCCACCACCAAATATCTGACGAAGAATACCACCTAGAAGACCCTCCTCGCCACTGCCACCACCGCCTCTAGGTGCTTGCTGTTGTTGTGGTGCTGGGCGACTCATATTGTTCATTACTTGTCAACTCTTCTTTAAATGTTTGGTCTATACGATAAGCAAGATTGTACAGTTCGGCAATATCTCTGCTAGTGGGAATAATCTTTCTTAGACCGGGTCTACCACTGATCCTGTCAGGTGGAAAAT
>JAADDN010000159.1 GCA_013153895.1 Thermoproteota archaeon
ACTTACTCTTCTCGCATGTTCACTTGTAGAAGTATTCTCAGATAATGTATACGTTATAGAGGATGTGAAATGTGATGAAGGTAATGCTGATATAGTTCTTACGAGTGAGTTAATATGAATTATTTTCTAAGTAGTTTAGATACTCTATCATATAGTGCTTGAAGGATCTCGTAATCTGTTAGTACTCCTGGTGGAGGATCAACAAGCTTTTTTAATCTTATAGGTATTGCGTCTAGTCTATATGCCGTGCCCTCACATTCAATTCCTGATAATGCTACTGGTATTATTATGTCAGCGTACTTGAGAGTCTCACACAGTTTAGGTGTTAGAAGGATCAGAGGAACCTTGCTGAAATGTTCAACAGCGTCTCTTGGAAATGATGCTGCTGGATCAGCTCCTGCTACTAATATAGCATCTGTCTCTCCTCTTCTAAGTATGTCTACTGCTGTGGTTACTCCAGGTATGTATCTTGGGTATCTCTTTGAGAGATCTATACCAAATGGTGCTCCATAGGTCCATAGAAAGACCATGTTGCTTCCTGTCACGTTGAAGTGACCTCTCATCGCTATTATTATAGCTTTAGTATGCTCGTTCAGTTCCTGTATCGTTTTTATTGCTTCTTCAATATTTTTGAACTTTCCTCTACTATGTGTAAGACCTACACCAAAGAACAGGACTATGTACCTAGCTTTTCTAAGTTCTTCACAGAAGCTTTGAAATAGCTCTCTATCAATTCCACCAACATTATCCTTCTCTATCTCAAGATCTCTAAGACACATCCTTATTGCTGTAAGAAGCTCATAATCTCTTCCTGGAGCAACTTTAAGATATAGGTCAACATCTTTCTCATACTTGAATGCATCTACAGGACATATACGTATACATAATCCACATTCTCTACATTTCTCAACATCTATATCATAAATTTTTAATCCTACTTTTCCAGATCTCTTCCTTATTATCTCTGGACAAGCATCAGCACATAAGTCACATCCAGTACACTTCTTAAGATCTATCTCGGTAGGTCTGAGAGGTGCAATATCTCTAACATCTATGATAATGATCTTCCTACCTTTTCTACCCTGTATAAGCTTGCCTTCTCTATTTATGAACCTGTAAGTGAAGTTAGGATGAGCATGAGATGGATTCCAGCCCCAAAATATTACTAGATCAGCATAATGTGGTGTGAATCCTAACGTGAAGTCTGAGTGTCCTGTCTCTGCTACAGCCATCATAGTTGGTCCATGACAGACAGATGATGTATTGTCTACAACCGCTCCAATAAGCTCCGCAAGCTTCAGACCTATCCTTATTGCTTCACATGTTGTACAGCTCCAACCATACATGAGAGGGTATTTAGAATCTGCAAGTATGTTAGCAGCCTCATCTAGAGCTCTCTCTAGATCAATCTCAATTAGCTCACCATTCTCACGTCTTCTTAATGGCTTGAGAACTCTCTCCTTATGATATGTCACGAACTTTGCTCTACCGATCACACATGCTTCCTCTACATCAATTATCTCTTCACCAAGCATCTTCACAATAACATTATCACAGAGTAATCCACAGAATGGGCATACAGCACGCACTCGCTTAAAGTCTCCTCTCTTTATAGGTCTATCTCCTATTCCTGGTATCTTCTCTACAACTTTAACATATTGTTCAACAATATCTTCATTAGTCTCATCCTCTATACATACTTCTACTGGGATCTGTTTGTAGTTTGGTGTTGCTGCTGCTTCTGTCTCTGTAGGTACTATAGTGTTTATTATTGCTCCATATGCTGCATACACGATGCCTTCCTGAACAGACCTATCTATCTTAGCATACATCTTAATTTCTCTACCATTTGGTCCTCTGACCTTCACTATTGACCTATCTTTCAATCCTATCTTCTCTGCATCTTGAGGACTTACATATAGTGTAGATATGGACTCAAGATACTCACGTGAGAATCTACCAAAACGTTCTAGATAGTATCCTTGCTCTATCGTTCTTCCTGTACTTAATATTACTTTCACACACTTAGACACTTTTACTCACCTCTGTAGGCTTCTCAATAAGTTTAAGCTTGGTTAACGTTCTACCATCTCTAGCATGTGGTGTTCTAAGTAGAGAATCAATATACTTATCTATCTCTCTAGCCTCTTCTGCTAATAATGCTGCAGTCCTCATCATTTCATGTGCTGATGCTGCAATCATGGTATATTTCTCCCATTCTTTAAGTTTGAAGCATGCCTCAACTGTGAGATCTGCAACATGTCTAGCAATCTCATAGGCAGCAATAGCTTTAGCCAAGGCGTACGGGTTCTGAAGACCTGAGTACTCTATCACGTGATATTTATCAAATATTATTCTAGGTAATGTAGGTTCCTCTCCTCTCTTCAACTTCTCTACTACATCATCTATACACTTTACTATACATCTATATACTCCACATACGGTTAATACACGTATCACATATGAGTTATACATGCACATTTCTGATGGATCAAGAAACTCTCTTCTAGCACCTATCATCGAGTCTGCTAGAACTATTATGTATCCAACATTCCTTATCTCATCAAGCTTCTTAGCAAGATTCTTTGCTGCTCCATCAGTGATGACTATTACAGGTCTTCCAGTCTCTACAAGTATGTCTCGACCCTTACTTGGACCTGGCAAGCTTGCGTTAGGGCTCACAATAATGTACATGTCGTGACCATCCTCTACAGCTCTCCTCGCAGCTTTCTCACAGAGCTCCTCTGTCATTTTTGATCCTGTTCCATATACTGTGGTTATTATGTCCTCTCTCTCTGCTCTCTCGTCTAGAGCATATTCTAGAAGTACTGATGAGCCTATGCATCCGCACTTAACTATTCCAATGCTTACTCTATTACTCACTTAAGTATATTATGAAGCCCCCTATTTAAGCATCGATAAATCTTCTTAATGATAGATAACGAAGTATCGCAACTCCATACACGCTAGTTCGAAATCCGAACAAAATTAAAGCGAAATGTAAAGTTTAAATATTGGAATGCTCATTAAAATGATATGCCTTTTGTAGATACTGCAAATGAGGATATTAGAAGACTTGTAGAGGAGGCTGAAAGAAGAGGTATCGACACACCACATACTAGAAGACTGAAAGCTAAACAGTGTAAGATAGGGAGAGAAGGAGTATGCTGTAATGTATGTTCAGAAGGTCCCTGTGTTCTCGATGAGAAGCATCCTTATGGAGTATGTGGATTAAATGTTCATCAAGTCGTAGCTAAGAATCTTCTTAGACATGTTGCAGCTGGGGTAGCATGTTATGTTCATGTATGTGAGAACACTGCAAGAGCACTTTTGAGCATGGAAAATGTTAAAAGTAGGGAGAAGCTTAAGAAAGTATGTGATCTACTAGGTATAGAGGATGATCATAAGAGACTTGCAAAGCTAGTATTAGAAGACATATATAGACCAAGATGGGAAGAGAGCATCATAGTTACTAGGCTAGCGTTTAAGCCTAGGCTTGAGGTATTTAGAAAGCTCAACATAGTTCCAGGAGGTGCTAAGTCTGAGATAGTTGATGCTCTCGTAAAGACTTCTACAAACTTGAACGCTAATGTGCTTGATCTACTGCTTAATGTTTTGAGGCTTGGACTTGTGATGGGTTATGTTGCTCTGAGAATGAACACATGGATGAATGACATAGCTTTAGGAGTTCCTGAACCTGATGTTATAGAGACAGGTATAGGTAAGATAGATCCATCATATGTGAACATCCTCACAACAGGTCATCAGACGATAATACAGCAGGCAGTTATAGAATATGCATCATCTAGCGAGGCTCAGGAACTTGCTAAGAAGGCTGGTGCTGCAGGTATAAGGATAGTAGGAGCAACATGTGTAGGACAGGATATACAGTCAAGATGGATATACCTCAAAAATAGCTGCTTCATAGGACAGTGCGCTAACAACTTTGGTACTGAACCTCTAGTTGCGAGTGGTCTAATAGATGCTGTTGTATCAGAGTTTAACTGTACTTTTCCTGGACTTACAGACATATCTAAACATACTGGAACAAAACTCATAGCTGCTGATGATGTAGCATATATTGAAGGTGCTGAACTTGTTCAGTGGAGTCCTGAGAAAGCTAGAGAGATTGCTAAGAGAATAGTTGAGCTAGCTGTTGAGGCCTTCAAGGCTAGGAGCAGAAGAATTGAAAGATTTGGAAACGTGAAGAAGGCTGTGATAGGGTTCAGCGAGGACTATGTTGAGAAGAATCTTCTAGACAAGCTTATACAGTTAATAGCTGACTGTAAGATAAGGGGTATAGCGGCTGTCGTAGGATGCTCAAATCTGATAAGTAGAGGACATGATGTACTCACTAGAGATCTAACAATAGAACTTCTTAAGAGAGGAATAATGA
>JAADDN010000127.1 GCA_013153895.1 Thermoproteota archaeon
ATAATTGAAAGCAGGTTATCTAGGAGCGCCTGCACCGTGTAAGATGCAGTGCCAAAAAATCAATAGATAATTGAAAGCAAGAACTGTCCATGTTATGGATATAAGAGAATGTTTAGTGCACAAAAAATCAATAGATAATTGAAAGAAAATCTTAATGTTCTCATAAACCGAGGCAAACAGTTCAACAAAAAATCAATAGATAATTGAAAGCAGTATGTTAAAGAGCTTTACAAGAGGTATAGAAGCAGCTGCAAAAAATCAATATACTGTGGGCATACATTAACGTTAGAACGATAACGTTTAGAAGAGTCAATAGATAATTGAGAGTACACGTCTAGGAAGAGGTCGAGAAATGGGTTACTAGTCTTCTCTAAAAGTCAATAGATGATTGAGAGGGCAAATTCTAGATTATTTTTTAAGATTTTTCGTGAAATCTTGAAGTAAAAAGTTGATAGATAATTGAAAGGTGTTATTATACGTGTTGTTTCTCTCTTTAATAACATGAGACGTATGTTCATAGTCACGGGCTGTCTCTGCCTGTGTAGATAACTGGTTACCTGTTCAAGCTTATGTATCTCCTGGTAAGCATATTCTAAGCATAGTCTAACAGCCTTCACGAAAGACTCAGACAGTATTATTGTGGAAAGAGAAGGTTTAAAAAAGAAGGGAAAATATCTATCTAGACGTGGACGAAGAGTGCTATCAATACTGCAATTATTATCTAGGCACCTCCATATCTGGGTCTATAAGTATCTGAATACTTCCAATAACTTCTTTCAACTAATTTAGCTTTTCTTGCCCTAGCATATATTACTAGAAATCGATAGGCGATTGAGAGTGTATATTACTTTTCTAGATAGTTACTGTAGAGAAGGAATGATAGTTAATGAAAGTTTTGAAAATATTTATTGTGGAAGGGAAATAAAAGTTGAGTGGTAATGGTTGAGTGTTGCTAGCTTTGTCTCTGTGAGTTTACGTGTGAGATAGTTTTTACGTATGTGTGGATATGGATGAGGGATCAGTGGTCGGTCCATTCTTCATTTTGGGTCTGTTTGTGAGGGGAAGGTTCATCATTTTGTTTTTATTTGTTCGTTAGGTTTTTATTGTTTATTTTGTGTTTTCTTATTGTAATGTCTGTGGTTGGGTCTTTCTTTAAGGTTGTTGGAGTTGTTGTTCTTTTTGTATTGTTTTTTGCTTTTGTTTATGTTGTTTCTTGTACTTCCTGGTTTAGGAGTTGGTATAGGGGGTTTATTTCTGATGTTGCTTCTTTTTCGCCTACTCTTGCAAGTTTTGTGAGGGTTGTTTGTCATTATTTGTTTTTGTTCTCCTACTATTGTTATCTAGTGGTTAAGCTTGTGATAGAGTTTTTCAGTAGTTTAATATATAATGCTAGACCTGTAAGTGTTTGAGGTATGGTGAGGAGAGTTCTCGAGTATAGACCTCTAATTCCTCAGTCTGCTCTTGACTATGTTAAGGATGTTTTTGAGAGTGGCTGTCTTGCTGGTACTTGTGGTAGGTTTGTTAAGTTGTTTGAAGATGCTTTAGCTAGGTTTCTAGGTGTTAAATATGTTATTGCTTGTTCAAGTGGTACGTCTGCTCTTCATACATGTTTAAGAAGTATTGGAGTATCTTATCGTGATGTTGTTCTTGTTCCTGGATTTACGTTTGTAGCTACTGCATCATCAGTACTTCATGCAGGTGCCATACCTTTATTCGTTGATGTTAGTTTAGATGACTTAAATATTGATCTGACAGATCTAGAATATGTTTTGAAGAGATTGAAAGATAAATCTTGTGTTAGAGCGATAATAGTAGTACATATTGGTGGCGTACCCGCAAAATTATCGGAGATATTAAACATATGTGAAGAATATAGACTAGAACTTGTAGAAGATTGTGCTCAAGCACTAGGTGCTGAATATAATGGTAAGAAGGTTGGCACATTTGGTAAAGTATCAGCATTCAGCTTCTATCCTACAAAAACTATAACTACTGGAGAAGGTGGAGCAGTTGCAACATCTGATGAAAATGTTCATAATATTGCTAGAATGTTCATAAACCATGGGGAAGATAGGAGGTATCACTACGTGATGTTAGGATACAACTATAGAATGAGCGAGATAAATGCTGCAATAGGATTAGCACAGTTAGAAAATATTGAATACTATATAGAGTCTAGAAGAACTTTTGCTGAAACATTTATAAGAGAAGTATCATCAAGATTAGGAGACTTAGTAAGTTTTCAGAAACCAGCACCAGGCTGTAAACCTTGTTGGAATCTTATAGAGATCTTGATAAACTTGGAGAAGCTGAACGTATCTAGAGATAGGTTAGTTCAAGAGCTTAAAAATGAGGGTCTAAGAATTATATCTGTAGCATATCCAGAACCTTTAAACATGAGTCCACTATTTCAAAATATTGAGAATCTTCTACCATATGAGATCAATATTGAACGTGGTCTACTGTATAGAAGGTTGAAGAACTGCATGTACATATGTTCTAGAGTGATTACAGTATTAGTACCTCCTGGACTTTCTGAAGACGATGCTCATAATGCTGCGGAGATATTCATTAACGTTCTTAGAAAATTCTGTTCCAACCTCTAAGAACATGTACGAGCATTAGCTCTATACTTGAGCCAACTAGCCATGCTGGCAAGATACCTGTAACTGCTTTCAGAAACGTTTTTGCTACTGTTGAAGCTATCTCAGATGTAGATATTGCTCCAATACCGATATGTTTCCTCAATATTAACCATCTTACAACTATTCCTAACGCTATTACAGATATTCCGAGAAGAGGATTCAAAATATCTAATATGGGGGCTATTATGAGTGCTATTGCTACATATTTAAAAGTGAAGTATTCTGACAATCTTATGAGATCTATAACATAGTTTATGATCTCTCTCGCACGAAGCTTGCTTCTACCATATAACCTTCTCCTAAATATTATAGGTATCTCACATATCTTTCCATTTCTACCACAGTTCTTTATGACTTGTAGAATTATCTTGTAACCTTTCAACTTCGTTTCACGTGGCGCCAGCTCACGTTTTACTGCGAAGAACCCGCTCATCACGTCTCTTACTTTCCGTGTCTCTGGTAGTAGTATCCATGCTAGTATTCTAGCTCCAAGTGAGACTGCTCGTCTGAAACCTTTCAATCCCTCGTCTCTTCCACCAGGAACATATCTAGACCCTATCACCAGGTCGAACCCCTTCTCAAGCATGCTGATCATCTCAGGAATCTTCTCAGGAGGATGCTGAAGATCAGCATCCATGAGAACTAGATACCTTCCTCTAGCTGCTGAGAATCCTGTAACTGCTGCAGAAGCTAGACCCTGCTTGCTATCTCTAACTATGACACGTACAGGATATCTATTAGCTAGCTCTATAGCTCTCTCATAGGTCTTATCAGGACTATTATCATCAACTATTATCACCTCATAACTGTACTTCCCTCTCAAGGCCTCATCAATCTTCTCTAGAAGTATTGGAATGTTATCAGCCTCATTATATGTTGGTACAATTATGCTTACAGTAACATGATCATCCATTTCTCAGACTTGTCTAATCTCTCTAATATATTAAGGTTATCCTTGTTCGACATATATCACATGCTGGTTAGACGATAAGCGAATTCGGCAGAGAAATCTCTATACAAAAAGTATAACAAGACCCTGACATATAATATATTACTCAGTGTCTTCCCGACAAGAAATCTCCATAAGATGGCATGGGCGAGGTGGACAGGGAGCTGTAACAGCTGCTCAAGTAGTAGCAACATGTGCAATAATGAAGGGACTATATGCTCAAGCATTTCCAGAGTTTGGACCTGAGAGGAGAGGTGCTCCTGTAAAAGCATATACTAGACTCAGCACTAGACCTATCAGACATAGAGAACCCATAGTCAGCCCTGACTACCTGGTCATACTAGATCCATCACTTCTCGAGCTTCCAGCAACTTTAGAAGGCGCTCGAGATGATACTATACTCGTCGTAAATTGCCCTGAGCCTCCAGAAGTTGTTAAGAGTAGGAAGTTCGGTAAGGTAGTGTATATTGATGCTACTGATGTAGCAATGAAGACTATTGGTAGACCTATAGTGAACACTGCAATCCTTGGAGCATTACTGAGAGTTCTAGACTTAATAACTCTAGACGATATCTTGAAGAGTCTTGAGAAGTTCTTCTCTGGTAAACTACTTGAGGTAAACAGGAAAGCGGTAGTAGAAGCTTATAATCTTGCAAAGGTGATATGACAATGCTCCCCAAGTGGTACGAGATTCCACTAGGAGGAGCATTAACAGAGCCTGGAAGTACTAGAAAAGTTAAGACTGGAGAATGGAGGACGTTTAGACCAGTAATAGATCAGGACAAGTGTATAAGATGTAGAATATGTTGGGCATACTGTCCAGAGGGAGCTATAAGAGAGGTAGATAGAGAGTACGTGACTTCTAAGGGAGTGAAGTATCCTGTAACGTACGAGATAGACTACTACTACTGTAAGGGCTGTGGAATATGTGCTGAAGAATGCCCCGTAAAAGCGATAACTCTCGTAAGAGAATACGAGAAGTGAGAACATGCCGAGACTAGCATTAACCTCCAACTA
This sequence comes from Thermoproteota archaeon, assembly GCA_013153895.1. Taxonomy (GTDB): domain Archaea; phylum Thermoproteota; class Thermoprotei; order Thermoproteales; family Thermocladiaceae; genus JAADER01. Next base: position 4,612 of record JAADDN010000127.1, read on the forward strand.
CGCTACAGCATATGCAGTAAAGATGTGTGACGTAGATGTTATACCAGTGTACCCCATAACTCCACAGACAACGATAGCTGAGAAGCTGAGCGAGTTTGTAGCTAATGGAGAGCTTGATGCAGAGATAATACATGTAGAGAGCGAGCATAGTGCATTAAGTGCCTGTGTTGGAGCTGCTGCAGCAGGTGCTAGAGTGTTCACAGCAACATGCAGTCAAGGACTGATGCTTGCATATGAGCTACTACCAATAATGTCTGGACTTAGACTACCAGTAGTGATGGCTGTACCATGTAGAGCACTATCAGCACCAATATCAATACATGGAGACTATATAGATCTAATGGTTGCTAGAGATGCTGGATGGATAATACTCATATCATCATGCGCACAAGAGGTCTTCGATAACATAATACAGGCATACAAGATAGCAGAACACAGAGATGTACTACTACCAGTAATGGTAGCATACGATGGCTTCCTCATGAGTCACACTATAGAGCCAGTAGAGGTGCCAGATGATGAGAACATTGTTAGAGAGTTCGTACCCAAGAAGAGAGAGTGGCTATACTTAGACGTTGATAAGCCAGTAACGATGGGTCCACTAGCAGGACCAGACTGGTACTACGAGATAAGATTCCAACAGGTACCAGCAATGAAGAACGCTTACAAGATTGTTAAGGAGGTTGCAGAAGAGTTCTATAAGAAGTTTGGTAGAAAATATGACACAATTGAGCTATATAGAGCAGAAGATGCAGAATACTTAATGATAGGTTATGGAGCAGTATGGGGATTCATACAGGAAGCAGTAGATAGACTAAGAGAGAAAGGAATAAGCATAGGAGGAATGAGAATAAGACTACTCAGACCATTACCAGTAGAAGACATAGCTAACGCACTAAAAGATAGGAAAGGCTTCATAGTGATAGACAAATGCCTAATAACAGGTATGCCCGTAGGACCAGTATTCTCAGACATCACAACAGCATTAAAACTATGTAACATAGATACTCCAGGCATAAGCGCAGTACATGGTGTAGGCCAGAGAACAATGTATATAAGAGACTTCGTAGACCTAGCAGAAAAATGTATAGAAACGTTCAAGAGTGGAAAGATACCGAGAGAATCAATATACCTAGGATTAAGAACATAATATTTCCCTAACAGCATCAACATAAGGAGACGAGGTCATAGGTATAGCACACTCACACAAGATCCTTCTTATATTGAACCTACCATCCTGATATAGAGGCATTATCCCTCCAAGAATAGACAACATTAACCTCCTAGACTCAAATATCTTACATACATCATCTATCGAGTACACGTACGGTTCAACACATATACCAACATCATTCAGTAAAGTCCTCCTAATTTTTGAACATTCTTCAATAACATTATCAGTATAAGATTCTAAAATTATTAGAAGCTCAAGATCACTCATCAATGAGGGTTGTCGAGTAGTGTTGAGGATAGATACGTAAAGCAGATTACTACTATACATCTCTAAAAGCTTATTCACTATCCTCTCAAAAAGCTCTATCATGTTTTTCAGTAAGTTCTCTAAGAATATTAAGCATCTCTCTAGCATTATTAAGCATCCAATGATCATTATTGAAGAATACGTAAACTTTCCTTGGAGATAAGTTCATGATTTTCTCAGCAAGCTCCATAAGCTCCTCTCTAGAATAATCATGAGCATACCAGTCACTTCTACCATGAACTCTAAGATACACTATACCGTTCGTAGTAACTATCCAGGTTCCTATAGGAGCATCTATAGACACCAAAGTTAGACCATACCTCTCAAATAATTTCACAGTATCATCATTGAACCAGGACTTATGCCTAAACTCTATAGCAAACCTCTGACCTAGCTGAGTCTTCTCAAAGAACTCTATAACCCTCTTAATATTCTTCTCATTTTTCGAGAAGTTTGGAGGCATCTGAAATAAGTAGAAATCAACTATGTCGTCCATTGGTTTAAATAAGTTATAAAATTTCTGCCATGTTTCTAATGCTTTCTCAGATAATTTTCTGAGATGTGTTATAGAGTTATGTACTTTTATGCTCCATCTTAAGCATGATCCTTTGCTTCTCCATGATTTTACTTGAGATGGATATGGGAACCTGTAGAAGGATGCGTTCAGCTCAACTGCATTCAGTCCTGAGTTCTTAACGTACCAGTCTAGCTTTCCTTCCGGGTTCCAATCATATACCCATCCTGATGTTCCTACGTAGATCTCCATTAGCTTCGTTTTGCAATGCTTGATATGTCTATCCTGACGTATCTCGTTAATGATGCTATCGGTATGTATCTGAACCTGTTCTCAAGCTTCCATGTTGGCCATACTTTTCCTCCAATATTTATTTTTGCTCCACAGTACATACATCTATTATCTTCTGTCAAGTTTACTTCAAGTATGTCGAATCCGTACCTCTTTATGACTATTTTTCCACAGTTTGGACAGTAAGTATGTTCTAGTGGATGACCAGGAACATTACCGATGTAGACATATTTCAATCCTTCCTCCTTAGCTATCTTAGCATGTTCTTCAAGAGTCTCTATTGGTGTCCATGGTAGGTTAAGAAGCTCATAATCTGGGTGGAATCTTAAGAAGTGTACTGGTGTATCAGGTCCTAGATGCTCAACTATCCATCTACATAGCTTCCTTGCCTGTGCTAGATCATCACCTACCTGTGGTACTACTAGGTCCGTAACCTCTATAAATATGCCCTTCCTCTTCAACTCTTCTAGAGCGTGGAATATTGGGTCTGGGCTAGGAACACCACAGTATCTTCTTAAGAACTTTGGATCAGCGTTACCTTTTATGTCTACTGTAGCTGCATCAAGGAACTTAGATAACATATCTATAGCTTCATCAGTGAAGTAGCCGTTTGTGACGAACGTGTTGAAGAGTCCATTTTTTCTCGCTAGAACTCCAGCATCATGAGCATACTCTATGAATATTGTGGGCTCATTATACGTGTATGTTATTCCTTGTGCTCCATAGGACTGAGCTAGCTCTACAAGCATGTCAGGAGTAACGTGAAAACCTTCGAGAAGTCTTCTCTGACTTATATCATAGTTCTGACAGAACTTGCACATCCAGTTACAGCCAAACGTTGAGACTGACAGAACCATTGAGCCAGGATTAAACTGGTATAGAGGCTTCTTCTCTATAGGATCAACAGCTATGGCAGATATGAGACCGTAAACCATGAGGTACAGTTTACCACCTATGTTCCACCTTACTCCACAGAACCCATGTAGACCCGGGGGTATCTTACATCTTCTAGCACATGCCAGACACTCAACCTTTCCATTCCCTAGAGGCTTATATAGTTGGGCTTCTCTCATGTTGATACAATAATGTAGCTAATACTAATTAAGTCTTTAGCTTAAGATTCTCAAATACGCCATGATACAGAGTAAAGCTTGAGAAAACAAGCAAAAGAGGTGAAGAAAATGAACGACATGTACATAGTTCGGACAATACTTAGATTCTTTTCAGAAGTCCTAATACTCATCTTCGCAAGCCTATTCATAGTAAACCTACTATACGAGTTAAGCATATTTAGAAAACTAACGAACATAATTAGACCACTAGCAAAGATATTAAAGATACCTGAACCATACATGGCGTGCATAAGCATGGCGATGATAAGTCCAACAGTAGGATACACAATGCTGCTGAGAATAAAAGAGGAACATGAACTAAAAGATGAGGATATATTCCCAATACTGCTCTTAATATCACCTGTAACACAACTATGCGACACATTGAGATTTGGATTCCCAATAGCGTTATCTGTTCTCGGACCTATAGGAGGACTAATATATCTTGGATTCGGCTTGTTTAGATCTATCACAAGAATGATCATACATGGACTATATGTCTCAAAGAAGAGAAAGATAATACCTATAAGAGAAGAGGATAATAAGAAAGTTGAAAGAAAGAGAATTCAAGACGCTGTTAAGATAAGTCTTAGAAAAACTTTGAAAATGTTTAAGAGAATAGCTGTAAGATTTGGAATAGTAACCTCAATAGTGATCTTATTATTAATATTTCACGTATTTGACATGATAGGAAGCCTGATAAGACCTTTCCTCTCAATGTTTGGCTTCAACACGTACATGATGAGCGTAGTCATGATCCAGATCTTTCATTTCCTCACTGCGCTATATCTGGCTGGAACCTTCTACTCTCAAGGTCTGTTAACTCTTAAGCAAGTATTTGTAACAATATTCACAGGTAATTTAATAGCTATACCTCTAGTACATTTCAGACATTATCTTCCCTACAGAGCATCGTTGTTCGGATTTAAGGTAGCTTTAAGATGGACCCTGTTTGACCTGTGTACTAGTATGTTTACTAATATAATTGCTCTCCTGATAGCAATATACGTTCTATAGAATTATCATGATGTTCCTATATGAATTATGCTCGTAATATTTATTAGCCTAATACTGAACACATGACCGTGGCAGGAAAGAAGATTGGAATAGTAATAGGTGTAATAATAGCTATCATAGTTATAGGAGTAGGAGTGTATCTTGCACTACATGCTCATGCACGAAAGACGGTGACCGTACCTGGTCCTCGAAACGTTACCTCTTCACCTAAGGTCATCACTAAGACGATAACGAAGATCAAGATAGGTACTGCAAGAGCAGAACTAGTATGGGAGACTCCTCCACTAATACCTCGAAGCTGGTTAATAAAGAATGGAATATACTATAGAGCATGGAGCTGGTGGTCATACTTTCAGGGCTATGTTACAGTATCGCCAGATGGTAAGTACGTCGTAGTTGGAACAGTTAGAGGAGAGTTATACATATATAATGCATCTACAGGAAAATTAATAAAGGAGCTCACCTTCCCACTAGGAGAGATACCTAGAACAATAAGGTTCACACCTGATGGAAAGTACATGATAGTTGGAGTATGGTCTAGAAAGGGATGGTTAATAATATATGACACCTCAACTTGGACTCCTGTAGCTAAGCTTGAGCTTGACAAGTTTGTTGCAGGTCCTTCAAATGCTACTATTCAGACCATAATTAGAGAACCATGGCTAGCAGTAATACCATATTACGCAGTTGTAAGCCCGAGCGGAGATGTAGTGTATGTTACGATAGTTGAGAGATATGTTAATCCTAAGACTCAGAGTCCAGAGTACATACCTGTAACATATGACCTAGCTCAGATATATCCACAGATAAGGAAGAAGTATAGACACTACTACTCAATGGTGTGGGTTGATAAGTACTACTGGTCAAGGATAATAGCATATGACGTGAAGACTCATAGAGTATTATGGGTCTGGCCTAGAGATCATCCAGCATATGTTGATATTCCAATATTAGCAATATCTAGCAATGGTAAGTACCTAGCAGCAGCATCATTCTGGGGAGTATATCCGAAAAATCCTGTAGAATGGCACATGGGAGAAGTATGGGTTCTAGATGCTGAGAATGGAAAGCTACTATACACGTACTCTCCACTACCACCAATACCATACATCAATCACACATCAATATGGAATGGACTGGCATTCGCAGATGATGGAAAGTACCTCGTAGTTGTTACAGGAGAAGGTAGGATAATAGTGCTAGATAATGAGAAAAGCGTAATCGAGCATAGACCTGTAATAGTGTGGAGTAAAGATATTGTAGAGTTCATACCAACAGAAGCATTCCTCATACCAATGTCAGGAAAAGCAAAGACGGTAAAGATAGTGAAGACATACATCTACACTTATGCAGGTCTTGCAGCAGTAACATCAAAGTACTTGATAGCATATACAGGAGGAACATATTGTGTAGGATGGACACCAGGATACTTAAAGAGACCAGAGATAGTTCATCCAAACAGCACAAAGCTCTTCATATTCTACCTATCAAACGGAACATTAGCATACGTGGACTTGTTCAACGGAATGCCAACATATGGAAAAGTTAGACCATTCGTACTCGCTGGATGCTACCTCGTTGGTAGTATTGGAGTAAACTGGGTACGTGCAGATGCATCAATGGCTGGAGTATACGTATGGTATGTCTGCGGAAGACCTCATAGAGTACTTAAGATACTTACAGTACTTAAGGGACTCGGAATACCTGCAGACGTGTCAGCACACGACTCCATGATATACGTATTAACAGGACTAGTAAATACAGCTCACTCACCAACACAGCCAGCACACATAATTGGTGAGTACAGGTTACTAGCTTACAAGATAGTGATCTCTTAATGATGATCAATATCAAGAGGCTAATTCTTATAATCAATTTCTTCATAATAATCTCATTATCAACATGCGTATTCTCAAAGAGTCCTATAATACTAATTTTTCAGACACCTATAGGAGTAAATAAGAACATAGTAAACGTCTATCCTAACCAGACCATTGAAGGGTATCTAGTAATAGAATCAAATAGCTCAAAACCACTGACCTGTCATCTATATCTATCAGCATCAAACTGCTTAATTAATTATAATGGAAAAATAATGAAGAAACTATCAAAAGTAATTAAGCTAAAAATGAGGTACTCAAGCAAGGTGGTGATATTTAACGTGAAGATTAACAACAAGAAGTGTGAACTAGATCTAGAAGTTTCTTGTGATGGTTTTAGAGAATCTTTAAAAAAGATATTGATACCGTTATCTAAGACTCATGTAGATGTAGTACTCATAGCTCCATCAGACTCATTATGTAGATTCAACTACAAGATAGCTAAGTACACGTACGTTATTGTTCCTGGAAACATTAATCCTATACTTAAGCTAGTGTCAGGTAACATAGGTAAACCTCATCCACAGTTCATAGGCTTCCTCTGTGTTAAAGTGATAGGACAGGGATATTATACAGTAGTAATACTTTTCAGAGCTGGTAATAGACCTGCACCAATATCTGCAGTAAGTCCTGAAAGTGCTGTCTTTGGAGTTAAACCTGGCATGATAATTATAGAAGGATTAAGAGGAGGAGAGTATAATGTTGTACCATTATGGACATATGTTAGCCCTAGAGAGATAGTTGGAACATATAATGTGACTGTTCTAGTATATCCTTACGGTAGTCCGAGACCAATACTAATAAAACATTATAAGATAAGAATAATATGTTTAGAAGAGTTTGCACTTATCTTAGTACTATTCTCAGCTCTCATAGCTGTACCCTTCTTCTCATACTTTACTTACAGGACAGTTAGAAAGATATCTTTTAAGGACGTAGCATTCTGCTCGTTAACAAGTTGTCTCATATTTACGACAGCTGTAATACCTGGATACATATTATGGGGTTTCTCAGCTATTCTCGGACCATTCGACTGGATATTATGGGGATTCGTGTACGATGTTCTGAGAATGATGTATTATGGTGTAGCACTATCTGTGAGACCTAGACCAGGAACGTTAAGCATGATAATGTTAGTGACATGGATATTAAACGTCCTCTATTTTGGTAGAATGAGCATTCTATCTCTACTATGGGTAGCTACAACAGCAATGTTCTACGAGATCTTTCTACTAATGTTTAAGGCATATTCTACGACAGGTCTCTCAACGACTAGAGCATTACTTGGTTTCATACCTGCGACGGTGATAGATAATTATGTAGATCTAATGCTATACATGACACTGTATAGACTATATTACGCTAACTGGTATGTTGCGTTATACGTTATAGGAATGACTATATACTCCATAATAGGTTTCATACTAGGAATGAGAATAAGTAAGTACGTGAGAGGTGTCATACATGAGTGACATAGTGGTAAGAATGTATAACATAGATGTAAGATATCCAGAATCTGATAGATCAGCACTACAGGTGGAGGAGCTAGAGATAGAGAGAGGAGAAACCATACTAGTACTAGGAAGATCAGGAAGTGGAAAATCAACTCTAGGAAAGATCATAAGTGGTGTAGTTCCTCATATAGAGAGAGGAGAAATCAAAGGAACGTTACAAGTATGTAATATTGATCCTAGAACAGTAGAAATTGAAAATATTATTAAAAAGGTAGCATATCTAGCTCAATCACCTTATGATCAAGTCATATTTACTAAAGTCATAGATGAGCTCAAGATAACTATAGAAAACATAAGAGGATACGTAAGCGAGAACGAGATAGAGAGGTATCTCAAGATTCTTGGAATTGAACATCTGAAGAATAGGAGTATTAGAGAACTTTCAGGAGGAGAGCTACAGAAGCTAGCTATAGCATGTATACTAGCTATAGATCCTGAAATAGTGATTCTAGATGAACCGCTTGCACATTTAGATCCTCAGAGTTGTAGAGGATTCATAGATATTGTTAAGAAGATGAGAGAACTAGAGAAGACTCTAATAATAATAGAACATAGATTTAGAGAGCTTGTAGACTTGATAGAGAATAAACTAATAGATAGAGTAGTTCTTCTAAGCAATTGTAGACTTCTCACAACATTAAGTTCTAATGAGATAGTTAAGAAGTTATCTCTATTAGATGATCTTGGGATAATACTTCCAGTAAACTGTAAGCTTGCATTAGCTCTAGGAGTTGAGCTGATTAGTCTTAAGGACTATACTATACTTGAGCTAGCTCTAGAGAAGTTGAAATATTTGGGAGATGTTGAGCAGAGAATTGAGAATGGTAAGCTAATTCTAGAGGTTAGGGATCTATATGCTGGTTATATATCAAAAATTAAGGGTCTTCATCGACATGTAGTATGGGTGTTAAAAAATATTAACGTTAATGTTAGAGAAGGAGAGATAGTAGGTATTGTTGGACCTAATGGAGCTGGAAAAAGTACTCTACTTAGAGCAATACTTAAGATAGTTCCTCACATAAGAGGGATAATCAACATTAATGGAAGAAGAATAAGAAGTATACATGATCTGAAGGGACTTGTAGGATACGTTCCACAGAATCCTGATCTAATACTTTCTCACGATACTGTATTTAGAGAAATCTTTGAGAGAGCTAAAATATCTCGTAAAAACGTAAAGGATGCAGAGAAGCTTGTACTAGATATTGCTAGAGAGCTTGAATTATCTGACCTTCTTCATAGATGTCCTCACTCGTTATCTAGAGGTCAAAGATTTAGAGTAGCAATAGCATCAGTACTTGCACTAGAGCCAAAATTGCTTCTTCTAGATGAGCCTACTGTAGGTCAGGATGAGGATTGTATTGAAAAGCTTGGGCAAATAATTAAGAACTATGTTAAGGATGGTAGAGGTGTAATTGTTGTCACACATGATCTTCATTTTATAGTTGATTATGTAGATAAGATATATGTCCTAGATAATGGACGTGTAGTAGCTGAAGGTGATCCAATAAACGTGATGATGAGTGGAGTGTTTCAGGAGATTGGTCTTCCTGTTCCTGATTATGTTGAATACTTAAGAAGATTTAATGTTAAAATAAGACCTAGAGATATTATTGAGAAAGTAAGATTATTAACCTGTAACTATGCTTCATAAGATAAACATATTAAGTAGATTAGTGTTGTTATTATCGATAAATATATTAGCATTAACGTTTGATAATGTTAAGAATCTAATAATTTTAACAGTTATAAGTTTCCTAATATGGTTATCTACGAAACCTAACATTGATAGAATAAAGTTTACAGCACTCATAGTAGTACCAACAATGTGGAGTTTTGTATTAATGCAAGGATTATTCTATAGCGCTGAGCCTAAGACTGTAATATTAGTAATAGTTCCTCCAAACTTTCCAATTATTGGTCAACTTACAGGTGGTCTCTACCTAATATATCAGGGACTAATATATGGTCTAGTTCAATCATTGAGAATGGTCTCAGTACTACTTGTAGGATTAGCTGTTGCTTGGTCAAGTACTGAAACTGAGGTATTTCAAGTGTTGAGACACTACTTAAAGAGTAGAAAGCTCACAGTTGCTGTTGGGATAGCTGTAAGATTCTTAGATGAGTTTCAGGAGAATCTTAAGCTTGTTAGATTGAACATGAGGTTGATGTCAGAAACTAAGAACATATTTAGAAAATTTATTAATATTGTTGTACCATTAACAGCTTATATAATAAGAAAGACCTATACTATAACGTTAGCTTTAGTGTATAGAGGATTCACATTAACTAGACAGGAAGCTGGTGAGAGACCTAAGCTATCTATGATAGATAAGATTCTAATAATATCCTGCCTAAGTGTTGCACTAGCATTTGCTGTGATGAAGATACTTACGTTACTGTTCCTCTACGGTATACTATATATACCACAGCTCTCTTACCTGTATACATGGGTCGTATATCATGTATAGTACATTTTTGATCTAAGATACCTATACTCACTGACAAGTCTCTCTAAAGTATCCTCGGTAAGCTCACTACTATAACGTTCTTTAACTTTCTTACATACTTCTTCAAGCTTCTCCTTATCCACTACTAGGATTCTATCACATATTTTTGTTAGTGAGTCTTTGAGCTCGTCTAATGTTATTATGATTTTTGAATATTCTATCCATGCTTTTCTCCTAATCTTATCTTTAGGATCTACCTCTACTATAATCGTAGATATGTCGTCCATGTTCTCTAGATGTGATAGATCGCTTATAGAGTACATGTATGTTACACCATGCTTGATCTTACATTTCTCATATATGTCTAGTCTAGGAACTATCACTAGGTCGTTCGTCAGCAGAATCTTCTCAAATAGCTCTCTAATTCTTTCAATCTCGCTTTCTAGCATTCTTATCTTTTGCTTAGCTCTCTCTAGCTCTGTCTCTAGCTGCGTTATTCTTGACTGTAGTGACCTAACCATTATATCTCTCTTAGCTTCAACGTAGGCTCTCGATACTGCCTCATTCAACTTCTCTTCAAGCTCCTTCTTCTCACTTATCAGCTTCTCTATCTCTGACTCTAGGATTCTGACACGTCTTTCAAGCTCTTCAGCTTTCTGTACTGCTGTTGTATCTTGTTCTTTTACTACTATGACCTTATACTCACCGCTCTTCTTCATTCTCTTGAGGACAGTTTCTATAGCTTGCTTGATACTTAGACCTCTTATTACTAGGACCTTAACCTCGTCTAATGGTATAGGTGCGTTAAGTTTCCTGACTTCTTCCTGTGCTTTTTCAAGCTTGTTCTTATATGCTAGATATGCCTTGTATGCTGCTGCTAACGCATCTCTCTGATGAGGATCCTTAACCTGTATCTTCTGTTCCTGACATATCTTTGACACTATCTCACTCTTCTCTGTTACTGATAGATCTCTATCAGGTGAGTAAAGTACACTATTAGTCATTGATGACAGCTTCTTAACGTAGTCTGGTACTTTTGCTACATCAGTAGCAACTATGATAGGTGTACCATACCTATAAACTATGTCTAGAACCTTCCTACGACTAAGATTTCTACCACTATGTAATGCTAGTACTCTACCGTTTAGATCTAACACAGCTACTCCAGTAACTATTCCAGGATCAACACCAACTATGATATATTTATCACTGGGCTTAAGTTCTAGAGTCTCATCTCCTGTTAATGATGAGAACTTTATAGTATCGCTCATCACTTGCTCAATAACTACATTAACGTCCATGCTTCTTAGAGGCTTAACAATTCTACGTACTACGCTCTTATCTGCGTAAACTATGAATGTTGCTGATCTAACACCTTCAGAATCTGTGAAAAAGAGGTCATAATCTAGACCTTCCTGATCAAGTTTTCTAGATATCTCTTCTACGAGCTGCTTAATTCTATGTCTTATGTTTCTCTCATACCTAACTCTACTCATCCCTCCCTCTTTCGTACCAAGTCTAGCCTTTATTATGATCTTAGTCTCAGGTTCGTACAATCTTACTATCGATCCAACACCCTTAAGCACAAGACGTGTAAGAACTTCAGCAGTCTCCTCCGGATCAAGCTTCTGAACATCAAGTCCAAGATACTCTCTAGCAAGCTCCTCTGTACAGACCTCTACCCCAGGACCAACCCTAGTCACCTGTACTATATGTACAGAAAATGGCAGTTTTGCTAATCTCTTAACAAAAAGCTTCCCAATATCTAGAAGCTCTCTAAGATTATCAATCGCAAGTACTAGAGGTCTATACTTCTTAATTATTCTTAAAAGATCTATATCACTTACCTGTCCCTTCTCTACCGTAACGTTATTTATAGCTACAGCATAAGCGTAGACGCCAGGTTTAACTATGTCTATTCCTACTATGAAACTGTCTCTCAGAAGGTCAAGAAGAGTCACTACAGTACTAACATACCCTAGAAAATTTTTAAGCGTAATGATAAGTAAATACTTAGAAAAGCTAGAAAGAGACGAGAAAGATCTAGTCCATGTCATCTAGAGAAGGACTAAGAATAGCAGTAATAGATAAGGACCTATGTCAGCCTAGGAAGTGCAATAAGGAGTGTATACGATTCTGTCCACTAGCTAGAACAGGAAAGAGAGCAATATACTTCGATGAGCAGCTTGGAAGACCAGTAATAACAGCTCTATGCACGGGGTGTGGAATATGTGTACGAAAGTGCCCGTTTAAGGCTATAACGATAGTAAACCTACCTACAGAGTTAGAGAGAGACTGTATTCATCAGTATGGTCCAAGTGGATTTAAGCTGTTCAGATTACCCATACTTAAGCAAGGAAAGGTCATAGGAATAATTGGGCAGAATGGTCTTGGAAAGACTACGATAGCTAAGATCTTGTCTGGAGAACTCATACCTAACTTCTGTGGTAACAGTGAGGTAACTCCTGAGGATGTCATAAAGAGGTTCAGGGGGACTGAGCTTCAACCATATTTTCAAGATCTATACTCAAAAAAGCTTAATGTAGTACATAAGATACAGTACATAGAGCTCATACCAATGTACATTAAAGGTAAGGTGATAGATGTGCTGAGGAAGGTTGCTGCAGGAAAGGAAGATAAGTTGAAAGAGGTAATAGAGAAGCTAAAGCTAGAGAACATACTTGATAGAGATCTAAAACATCTTAGCGGTGGCGAGCTTCAGAAGGTAGCTATAGCTGCAGTCTTGTTGAAAGATGCTGACGTATACATACTTGATGAACCAACAACACATCTAGACGTTGTCGAGAGGCTTAGAGTAGCAGAATCTATAAAAGAAGCAACACAGAGAGGCAAGTATACGGTCGTGATAGATCATGACTTAGCAGTACTAGACTACCTAGCTGACCTAGTTGTGATACTTTATGGAAAACCTGGAGCATATGGAATAGTATCGAGAACTCGAGGAGCTAGAGAAGGAATAAACGAGTACCTACAGGGATACCTATCTGTTGAGAACGTAGTTATAAGAGATAAAGCAATAACGTTCAGAACAACACCACCTGAGAGAAAAGTATCAAAAGAGAAGATACTTGTAGAATGGACTGACCTCAAGAAGAAGCTTGATGGTTTCCTACTCGAGGTATCTAGTGGACAAATATGTAGAGGAGAAATCATAGGAGTACTAGGACCAAACGGCATAGGAAAGACAACGTTCGCTAGAATACTAGTAAACGAGATAGAGCCAGATGAAGGAACAGTGATACCTTATGGAGAGGTCAGAATAAGCTATAAACCACAGTATGTACGTGATATAGCAGTAAAATATTCAGAATATACAGTAAGGAGATATCTAGCAGAGACATGTGGAAGAGACTTCATGGAGAAACCAATATGGCCAGATATATGTAGTGGTCTCACACTAGAACCAATAATGGATAGAGAATTGAACAGTCTAAGTGGAGGAGAGCTTCAGAGAGTAGTTGTAGCAGCATCATTATTAAAAGAAGCAGAACTCTACGTTCTTGATGAACCAATGGCATATCTAGACATTGAGCAGAGAATTAGAGTAGCAACAGTCATAAGAAGAATAATAGAGGAGAAAGAGGCAGTAGCCTTCGTTATAGAGCATGACATAACAATGATAGACTACTTATCAACATCAGTCATAGTATTCTCAGGAGAGCCAGGTAAGCATGGTATAGCTAGAGGACCATTTGGACTAAGAGAAGGAATGAACCTGTTCCTAAAAGAGCAAGATATAACCTTCAGGAGAGAGCCAAAGGTAGGTAGGCCAAGAATAAATAAGAGAGGATCAGTACTCGATAGAATGCAGAGAGAAATAGGAGAATACTACTACTATATACCTCAGAGAGAAGAATCGTGACCTGTATAGCAGTACTAGGAACATCAAG
>JAADDN010000038.1 GCA_013153895.1 Thermoproteota archaeon
ATCTGACGTTAACTAGATGGATATATCTAGATCATAGTTCGAGAATATTTTATCCTTGAGTCCTAATTCTTTAATGACTTTATTAATCATGTTTAGGTACTCACTACATAGGTCTGTGCTACAGTAGTCTTTTATGATATGTATACTATAATTAAGGAGATCAGCGTATTTCCTAATTTCCTTATTATCCTCTAGCTTATGTATTTTCGTTAGGTACACTGCTATATCTATCATATGATTAATAACTCTTGAGAATGGTTCAAGTGTTATGTATGGTGTTGCTGCATCTATGTTCTCTATAGATAATGTGACATGTATCTGATCTTCATGTTCTTTAACGTTCTCTATCTTACATTCTATGTATCCATAAATTCCATGTTCTGGTGCTATTTTTGGTGCATTTACTCTAGAGGATTCTATGAATCTTATATTTTCTATCTGTTCTTTAAATACTTCTTTGAATGAAAATATTAGAAAAAGTTTTGGATTGTTTGTTAAGTTCAGAATTATGTCTGGTCTATTCTTTAAGATTTCTCGACATGTTTTAGAGTTTTTAAATATTCTTAATTTGATAGTATCTCTTCCTGTTATGATGAATCCTAGAGGGGTTGCTGTTGGTTTTTTATTTGAATTATAGAATGAGGAGAGAGCTTCATAGAGAATTCCTTGAGAGAGTTTTAGAAAGTACACGTTAGATTTCTCATGTTTCTCATGTTTAAGTTTTAGTGTTCTAGTACTCCGAAGTATACTGGTATTCCTCCTGCCTTTAACATTCTCTCGAATAGTCCCATTGCAATGTTTGTACCATACTTACGTTCAAATAGTTCTTTCCATCCCTTCATTTCTGGGTTCGTGTTTAGTATCTCCTGTAGTTTCATTAGTATCTGTTTTGCTTTTGTTAGGTAGGCTGGGTTTCCTGTTACCTTGTATAGCTTTATGTATAGTCCTGCTAATCCTATGAATCCTAGTATGTAGTAGTTTCTGTGAGCTACCTCTCTATTGCTTAGTACTGGATGCTCTATTAACCATAGTAGGTCTTGCTCAGCTTTCTTGAACTCCTCCATTGCTTTCTGTCTATGTCCGAAGTATAGATCTATCATTGCCATGTAGTAGTATGCTAATGCTCTCTCATAGTGTGCTGCTGGTACTTCTGCTGGTGTTCCAGGACACTTTAAGTGATCTGTCATCTCTTCTACATCCTTCTCTAAGGCCTTGTATGCCGTCATTAGTAGTTCTTCACCTTTCTTCTTCTCTCCATGCTCTATGTACCATCTTGCTAGATAGTACTCTATTAAGCTCTTTAGTCTACATGCTTCTCCATAGTAGTCTGAGCTTGGTCCAAACTTCGTTATTATTATGTTGCAGAACTTTATTGCTCTACCCCACCACTTCTCTAGGCATGCCCAGTCACCATTGAGGTAGCATGGCCATCCTAGGTAGAATGCTGCTACTGCTCCTGGCATTAGTCCTAGATCACTCTCGAACTTCCAGTGTGATACGTAGTATAGTGACCATTTATATGTCTCGTACCATTTTCCTAAGTCTATTAGTGCCCACATTATGTGTTCTACTGCTACGTCTATTGGATGTAATTTGATAGATATCTCATAGTACTTTACCGCTAGCCAGGGCTCTGCCATTGCTAAGTATGTTCTAGCTATGTTCTGATATACTGCTGCTAGTCCAAATTTTCCAGCGTACTTCAATATGACGTCCTTATGCTTTAATGCATCAAATAGGTATGGTAGTACTAGCTTCTCTCTACATGTATAGTTGTCACAGTAGTCGTAGTATATTGCTCCTAGCTGTGCTTCACATAGTGGTGCTATGTTGGGGAACTTCTTTATACATAGTTTACAGTAGTATACTGCTTTCTCGAAGGCCATCTGTGCAAGCTTCATCCAGTAAGCTCCACTGTACTGTGGAGCATATGGTCCAGGAATACAGCCATTATGCATGTACTTCTCGTACCATGGTATTGCCTGCGTGAATGTTGTATCATTTGGAAGCTTGTAGTAGTGGTGGAAGAAGCCATCATTACCATATGCTATACATAGGTCGTAGTATGCCATGCCTAGGTTAGGATCGAGCTTTATAGCTTCCTCAAGATAGTACACTGCCTTATGGAAATATTCTAGAGCCTTCTTAGCATCACCATTACCGAACGCGTCTAGCTCTAGATTAACATATTTTACACCTTCTTCAAAGTACTTCAACGCCTTATGATATCTTGCTGCTGTAGTTACCAGATATCCTGCTAGTACTCCTATACCTATTAGACATAGTATTCCTATGATTATGCACGCTGCTAGCTTACCCTTCATCTTGATCTAAGTATCAGGTATTCAATTGATATTTATACATTACCTCACGATACAAGTATTACTTAACAATACAATAAGTAACAACAGGCCATATAGATAATGATAAATTTAAATTAACCCTTAACAAGCAGTCTCGATACTATCCTAGCTATTCCTCTACCAACATAATCTCCAGCTAATCCAGAGAGAAATGCTACTACTAGCAGCACTACTACACCAAGAGGATCCATCTTAGCATGAAATAGCACATAGTACCCAAGCCAGTTAACTCCAGCACATACCAGATTAGCAACTCCACCATTAACTCTCTCTGTCAGTATTCCGAGTAGTAGAAATGATATGAAGCCTACTACTGAGAATGGTGCGCTCGGTATTCCGAACCATGTGCTCGCTATTAGGCAGAATGATACTATGAGTAGAGCTGTTATGACACCATACCATCTTCCTGCTAATCTATACGCTAGAGATATCCATAACACGTACCAGAACCCTCCAAGTACTGGAATTATCTTGAAGGGTACTCTGAAAGGTATTACTGAGTCTAGTACTGGTTTAACGTTTATGTACATTGTTAATAGGAAGCTAGCATATGCTAACACTACAGATACGACTACCTTAGCAGCTTCAGGTAACCTACCAGAAACACTTTCTACAGATCTCATGTTTCCTCATCCTCTTCACGAAGCTTATATGTCTATCAAGCAACGTTTTAAGATCAGTCCTAGCATCACCTAGATACGCATCCTCTCTATCATGTAGAAATACGCATGGAAACTGCTTAAAGTCCCATGTGACAAATATTGTAAATAGGACAACTCTACAGGGGATAGTATGTTTAGTAGGTAGGTAGACTTTATCACCTCCAATCTCCTTAACCTTCCTGAAGAGCTCCTTCTCAGTCTTAGAGTCTATGTATTCTATACCTGGCTCAACACCATAGATGTTAAATATTCTATGAAGAACTATGCCATCAACACCTACATCGATACCGAACTTCACGATCTCAGGAATCTCTTCAACACTTTCTCGAAAAATAGTAACATCTAGGTATATTGTCGGGCCTTTACCACGCTTCTTCTTCTCTTTAACAACCTCTTCTATAGCTTTCAGAACCTTATCTCTACCCTTCAAAGTGTAGAGACCAAACGCAAGCTCATCAAGACCACTCTCAAATATCTCATCAATCTTCTCCTCAACTAAGAAACCGTTAGTACATAGACTAGCCTTCTTACCAAGACTCTTAACATATCTCACAAAATCAAATATTCTAGGATGAAGAAGAGGTTCACCCCAACCATGAAGACATATCTCTTCAAAACCATTTAATGGAAGCTTCTTAAACTCATCAAAATCCATGTAACCTACAGGTCTCCTCATCTTTCTTCTCATACATATCCTACAGTTAAGTATGCAGTCGTTAGTTGTCTCAACCTGAAGAATTGTAGGTCTTATGATTTTAGAAAGAAGCATTGTTAAAGCCTACTAGTTTTTATACAGCACTACCTCACGAAGAGCTTCGCTATCGTTGTCCTGATTGCCGACATTATTCTTGGGCTTATGCTTCTCAGCGCTGTTGCTAGAGTGTTCCTGAATCCGAACATTAGTGCAGCTACTATTCCAGCAGCTCCAAGTGTCTGACTTACGTACCATGCCTGTAGTGTGCTAGCTGTCAATACTACGTGTAGTGTCGTTACTGACACTGGAGCACACATAGGTATCGAGATTCTATGTTCCTGACTAATTTAAAAACTTTCCTAAATATAGATATGTTAAGTATTACCAGTTAGCCCAATCCTGCGTAATAAGGAATAAGGAAAGCCTTATTAATCAGACAGGAACCATTAGAGACAGTATGTGTACGCCAGTATATGTCACAGTTAAGACAGCAGCAACAGCAGTACCAATGGTACACTACATAGCAGGAATAATACTCCTAGCAATAGGAGCAGCAGCAAGCTTCTTCGCAGCCTTCAGAGTAAGGAAACACATGACAAAAGTAACAGCAACAAAGAC
>JAADDN010000007.1 GCA_013153895.1 Thermoproteota archaeon
GCGTTTAAAAATCATTTCTAGCAGAATAATAATCAATGAAGAGTCAGAGTTACACTGAAAAGATGATGACTACTCAGCAATCAGATGCTAATAAATTCGTAACTCATGATGACTATCAGGTCTAATGGCGCCCTCTGATCTCTGATGAATGGGTCACGGACTGATTAATAAAGTATCTACACAGCTAAGATACTTAAAAGCAAATAAGCTACTAGACTAAACTAGTAATGATAGAAGATACTAACATACCGAAAGAAGACGAACTTTTGAGAATCTTAAAAACACGCGAATATAACGTTAGAACAATTATTAGAAAGTTTCCCAGACCAGATAGCTAAGCTAACAAGGTTATTAAAAGAAAAGCTTAACGCAATACCAATAATGTTAACGTTTATCATATACTGAGAACTATGTTTAATGATATTCTTAAGGAAATTCGTAGAAAAATAATTGATAAATATTTAGGGAAATATCTTGGTACCGATACTGCAAATAAACTTCTGGAATTAATTGAAAAAGAGCTTATAGATAAAAATCTTAACGTAAGGTTATTCTATGAAATTCTTACCTATGCAATAGAACAAGCAAAAGATACTATTTAAGGAGTATTCCTGCCTATTTTTACTTTAATAGAAAATGTTACAACAATATTCGCATTGCAAATACTGGTCGATTGTAAGCGTATTAATATTAGAGAGCTATTTACGAGTTTACATGTGGTTTAGATGACGATACACTGCTAAGAAGAATTCTTAGCTTATGTTACTATACGTTACTTGAATATTATTACAAATATGTTTTTAAGAAACATTGTAGAAGACTTTAGCGATCTATGTTGCTATTCTTTTATTTCTTTTACGAGTCTTTCTGCTGTTTCTTTAATGTTTCTTGCGGTGTATAATGCTGCTCCTACTATTATTATGTTAGCTCCAGCTTCTACAAGTCTTCTTGCTGTTCCTGGTCTTATTCCTCCTGCTACTGCTAGTGGACATTTGTCGCCTATTATCTCTTTAACTCTTTTTACTAGGTCTACATCACTTTCAATTCCTCTTCCTCTGAGCTGCTCTGTTATACCTCTATGAAGACATATGACTAACCATGGATATGCTTCATCTAGTATCTCTCTCATGTCTAATAGTGCCTGTATTGGATCTTGAATCTGCATTAAGTCTACTAGTACTATCTTATCAAACTTTGCAGCTTCAAATATAGCTTCTCTAATCTTTAATGGTGTTCCTATACCCATGACAGACATCATATCAGCTCCTGCTCTATATGCTAATCTTGCCTCAAGATCTCCCACGTCCATGGTTTTCGTGTCTGCGAATATGATGACACCTTCAGGTAAGTTTCCTCTAACTTGCTCAACTATCTTCACACCATAATACTTGAGTAATGGTGTACCAATCTCAACAATATCTACACCAGCTGATACACATGTAAATGCGATATCTATTATCTCTTCTGGACTCGATACTAGATCGAGCGCTAGCTGAACCTTTCTGTCTCTCAGCTTGCTCACAGGCTCTACATACCTGACATCATCAGAAACATCATCTACAGATGTGAGAATCTTAATAACATCATCTATAGAACTAACATTTAACCTCATTCTAAAACATGGCTTAAGAATCTCAGAAACCTTACTTAGCTTATCATGATCTATAGAACGTCTATAAATGTACCAGAGAACTTGAACAGGAATATCAAGCTCAAAGTTTCTACTCTTACTAAATAGGAGAGGCGAGAGAGGACATAGATCTAGAAGTTGAGTAGAGAAGTATAAGATCGCTAACCTCTTCTCAAAACCTTTAACAAGCTTCTCAGGATAAGAGAACCTCGACATATATAGTCCCTGAATAATGAAGAACGGATCATCACACGAAGATGATAACCTAGCTATTAGATCCTCATCAATATATTTTTCACATATCTTACATAACTCAACATATGAAAATGGTTCACCATCTACAAAGTTTAGACACTTTGTCACACATCCAACACATGAACCACGAACACTCGAAAACTTCTGAAGAACCTCATTAACATCATCCCTCAGCTCTAATCCTCTCAATCTCTCTATAAGAGCTATGAGACCTGACCTTCCGACAGGTCCATCTGGACCTAGAAGAGGAGAGTACTTATGAATAACATATAATTTCCTAATAAAAAGATCGTTAAGATTATATGAAAAATCTTGTGAAGACTTTCTCACATATAATGAGAAGCTAGGTATCTCATCAACAGCTGGTATTGAAAATATGTTACTTTTAAGAACATTATTATCACATGATATAGCTCGTACATAATCTTTATCACCTTCAAACGATACTTTTGAAGAGTCTACATATATGTCACATGTCTTACAGTTTTTGAATATTATTCCAATAATATTTGAAGGTAGTATTGCATCTGTTAAGACTCTAGTTACCTCGAGATCCTTATCCTCATATTTTATTACGTATAGTGATGATGAGAAGGGGATCTTAAAGATCTTTGATGGGTGTTGAAATATTCCAATAATGTTCTTTAAATTATTTTCTTCACATATTTTATATAGTATTACTGCTGGATGTATTAATTTTCTAATAGAATCTTTATAAACTTCAAACTTAGTTATCTCTCTATTATCAGCATCTACGATATAGAGGTCTAATGTGTCCACTCTGTCTCTGAGGAGTTACGAATTTATTAAGTTCTTTCGTCAATTATCTGTAGTGAAGAAACTTGATATCATTGTTAAGTATGCGGATCTTAATAGATTCTCTTTAGCGTATGTTCTATCCATAATTGAGAACTATGCAGCATCTAGGAGACATGTTAACAGGATAGTTTTAGCTAAAGATGTTGTTAGAGAGATTGAGAGATCTGATGCTGATGTTATTGTGGTCATGTACTCTATAATGACTCCTCAAATATTTGAAGAAGAATTTTTAGAAGAGATTAGTAATGTAGAGATGCTTAAGAGGAGAAAGAATGTAATCATGATTGCTGGAGGTCCTCATGCATCTGGTGATCCTGTAGGTACTTTAACTAAGTTGAAGTTTGATATTGCTGTATTAAGGGAAGGTGAGGTTACTATTCCTAGGCTTCTAGATTCTATACTTAATTATGATGATCTTAGTAATGTTCCAAACATAGTTTACAAGTATGGTGATAAGATAGTGAAGACTTTTGACTATGTTCCTCCTAGGATAATAGGTTCAGCACCATTCTCGAGAACCTTCAAGATATATGCTCCTATAGAGATAATGAGAGGTTGCACGCATGCATGTAAGTACTGTCAGACTCCTAGGATAAGCATGTTCAGGATAAGGTATAGAGAGATTGATGAAGTTAGGAGATATTGTGAACATTATGTTAAGCATGGTATAAAAGTGATAAGATTTCTAGCACCAAATGGATTTGCTTATGGTTCTGATGGAAGAAGACCTAGACCTGACAAGATCGAGAAACTTTTGAAGACTTGTAAACAGGTTGGTGATGTAAAGCTTGTTCTTGGAGCCTTTCCTAGCGAGGTTAGGCCAGACTTCGTGACGAGAGACGTCATGGAGGTTGTAGTCAAGTATGTTCATAATAGGAAGATAGCTATAGGTGCACAGTCTGGAAGTAATAGACTACTCAGATATATAGGCAGAGGACACGATGTAGAATGCGTGTATGAAGCAGTTGACCTATGTATAGAATATGGATTTCAACCCTGTATAGACTTCATATTTGGACTACCTGGAGAGACCGAGGAAGATGTTGAGAAGACTGTAAAAGTGATGATCGATCTTGCAAGAAGAGGATGCATAATACGTGGACACACGTTCATGCCGCTACCTGGAACACCATTTGAAAATGAGCCTCCAGGAAAAGTACATCCTAAGTATCTTGAGGCACTAAGAGAAATAGAAAGAATGAGAAGATTAGAAGGATACTGGAAAGAACAGGAACATATAGCAGAGAAAATACATAAGTACCTACATAGTAGATGTATAACATAGAGGAGATAGTAGCAAAAGTATTAACATATTGTACAAAAAGAAGAACAACAATAAGAGAAGCAGTAGGAAAACTAGCACCAGAAAGATTAAGACCTATAGTAAAAGCATTAGCACTAAACATAGCAAAAAACTACATACTACTAGACAAAATATGCGAAGATATCTTAAGAATAGACACTAGGAAACTAAGCGAGTTTGAGAAAAACATTCTGAGAACGGTAATATATGAAATAAAGTATAGAAATATAAAAATCAGAGAAAATATTTTAAGAAAGTTCAAAATATCTAGAAGAGATATCTCAATAATTAGGAATATAGAAATAA
>JAADDN010000001.1 GCA_013153895.1 Thermoproteota archaeon
CTAAATATTAATCCACAAACTATGAGTTCACCATTCTTAGAAATATAAATTCTAGAGGGAATAAAAGCAAGAAGCACAGTAATAGCAATTACACATACGAATAATAATGATGGAAATATAACATAACTTAAAGGTGAGTTAGAATTACTTACTGAAAATACGAGACATAACGTAAATATCAAGAATATTAGCAATATTATCACAATTACTGTGTTTCTTCTTATGTTTTTATTAATTTTTGAATAAATTCTTCAGATGTTAAATATCTCCTAGACACCTCTCACCAACTACTTTACCTGAATAATGTATAAACGTTATTGTACCTCTAACATATCATTACACAGCTGTTCGATACGTAGAACAAGCTTAAAAGTCTCTTGTTCGAGATATAGAACGTGGCTAGTACAGATAAGCTATCTGAGGCTATTGGGAGAAAGATTATGATGCTTAGAAAGCGTAAAGGATTAACATTATCTGAACTTGCTAAATTAGCTGGAGTATCTAAGTCTACGTTGTCAGAGATCGAGTCTGGTAACGTTAACCCAACAATAAGTACTCTCTGGGCTATTGCGAGAGCTCTTGGAGTATCTTTTGGTGAGCTTGTAGAGCCCTTACAGGAAGTATGTACAGAAGATGTCTGTGTTCAACTGCTCAAGCGAGGATTCAATACTGAGCTGTATCTTATGTACATTCGAAGAGGAGTTACATATTTATCTCATCCTCATCCTGAAGGTACTAGAGAAAGCATAATTGTTCTCAGAGGTAAATTACTATGCGGACCTATAGATAGACCAACACTATTACAGGCAGGATCGTCTATAACATTTTCTGCAGATAAGTCACATATCTATGCAACATTTGAAGAAGATGTAGCTCTCCTAGTGTTAATAAGGTATAGATCTCTGTTCGCTATTCCGAACGAGGTAGTAGAGCTTGATAATACTAATGATAGTGCAATTATGGAGAGATTGAAAAGTGCTGCTATACAGGTTCAGAATGGCTTACTGTCGTATCACATAGTGTTTATGGGATCTGAAGAACAGTTCAAAGGGAAAATACGTAAATACATGAAAGATTTACAGATACCTAAAATAAAGGCAATATATGTTGAAAGAGAATCAAAATTATTCTCAATATATCTCTTTCATAGAGATCCTTTAGGAGATAGTTCATGGCTTAAGCTTGACTTATCAGATTCTTCAGAACTTCTAAAGCATTATGTAAAACTGTTTAAGAAACTCTCACATTCTAAGATAGATAAGAAAAATTTAGCGAAATATATCGAAAATATTGATAATATTATCCTGAACTTAATATTAATAGAGTACTTATCTCTTCTAGGAGAAGTAGTAGAATTAAGTTATTTAGAATCTTTATATAAGTTCTTAAGTAAAGAAGTTTTATCAATTAAGCAAGATATTTCTCTATTATATACTATCTTTGAACCATTGACTCCAGGATTTGTTAGAGAAATAATATTATTAGCGTACTATATAGAGAAGTTATTGAGAAATCGTGGGAAATTGAAGGTTCTCTATATCGATTCCAGGTTCAGTCAGCTGCCTCTATACGTGCTTAAAACACTATCTTATGAAGATGCTCGTAAACTTGACTTAACCTGCATCTTTCAATCTAATCTTTCTGAAAACTTGCTTAATAGACTCTCAGATGCTTATACTATTGATATAGTGTGTGGAGATCCTTCACAGTGTGAATTATGTTGTAAGTTTGATCTTGTTCTTCTTAGAATCTCAGAGCTATCTAACTTATGGAGAGTATTAGATAAGTGTTATAATGTTCTTCATGATAATGGGTTATTAATAGTTTTCGGAGATTTTATACCATACTTTACTGATTATTTATCACGTATTAAGATGATGATTATTCATTACTTGACTTATGTAATTGATTCTATAATAGAACTATTAGAGGAAAATTTATCTGAGATTGAGAGAAGGTTTATTATTCTTGTTAAAGCTTGTTGTTGTGATGCTTATCATGAATTATTGTCAGGTATGTTTGAGAGAGGATTATCATACTTCTTTAAGTATTATAAAGATGTTGAAGATACTGTGCATAGGATTGACTTATCTAATATTAGGAACATGTTATTAATATCCTATTTATCTAATTACCTTAAGCTTAGAGAGTTGAGGCTTAGATTAGCATGTCCTGATAAAGTGACTACTATACATGGTTTCACTAGGCTTGTGGAGAGGTCAGGGTTTGAGGTTGTTGATGAGCGTAGAGTTTATTCAACTTATAATGATGGAGGATCATATGTAATTGTTTTTAAGCATGTGTGACCATGATGCATAGTTATGTTAGAGGGTTGAGAGATTCTCTGATAGTAGCGATTGGTTATGTACCTGTTGCTATAGTTTTTGGAATGACTGCTCGTTTATTTGGATTTTCATCTCTTGAAGCTTTTCTTACATCAGCTCTCATTTTTGCTGGTATGAGCCAGTTCATACTTATAAGTCTAGTAAATACTTCGTTTATCTATGCTATATTGCTAGCATCGTTAGTCAATTTGAGGCATATAATATATGGTTGTGTTTTAGCAGAGAGATTTAATATTAAGAGGAAGTTCTTGATAGCGTTTGGATTAACAGATGAGGTGTTTGTATTATCTATCTCTAAGGACGTATTTGATGAGTATTATAGTATGGGATTGATAACTGGCTCATATGCTTCCTGGATCTTGGGAACTCTGGCTGGTGTGTTGTTTATGAGAGCTTTCAGGATGTTAGGCGTGTTTCAGGGTCTAGAGTTTGCGCTTGTAGCATTGTTTATAGCGATACTGGTGTTATATGTTGAGAATCTAAATGATCTACTGATCGCGCTCTACTCTATCATAATCACTATTGTACTTAGTTTTTTAGGTTTACGACAGGTAGCACCGCTCATAGTTGTGATCGCTGTATTACTAATATGTATGGTGTTTGAGAGAGGTGATCGAAAATGATTAATCTTTATCATATGATAGCTATAGTCTGTGTAGCAGTTGTAACATATCTAGCACGTTATCTACCATTAAGATATGGTCATAAGATCACTAGGATAGAGCGTGTTTCACATATTTTGAGGAACTGTACTATTGCAATAATAGCGAGCTTAGTTGCGTTATCGCTAGTACCATCATACCTTAGTCATAATATAGATATAGTTGTTCCAACTACGTTAGGTGTGATTATTAGTGTAGTTTTAGCGAGGAGATTACGAAATGTTGGTATTGTTGCTGTGATAGGTCTTCTCACGTATCTTGCTGCTTATAGTTTACTTAAGTGTATCGTTCTTTAAAATGTTCAGGCTGGGACGGCTTCTTCATACTTCTGTATCAGGAGTTCTCATCATTTCCTCGCTTCTTCTATCTTGATCTCATCTCGGGTTATTATAGCTATCTTCGGTTGCACAAAACTGTAGGGTCCAGCACAAGAGCTAAATATCGTGAGAACCTTGCCATCATGATTCCACTTGTATCCCTGACTTGTATATTCGTGAGCTCTTATAATCATCTTTAACGAATTTCTCTGTAGAAAATCATTAGTTACGTCTGGACCCCACAGGTATATACATAGATCTCCATCAATACATCCACCTCTCAACACATTAGGTACAAATCCTGAAACATCATCTGAAGGATCGTTCCAGAGTAATTGAAATGCTATAGGATCCCTAGGCTCTCTATCACACTTCTTAACATTTAACACATCATCAGGTCTAGAAAGCCCTCTAGCAAGTCCTCCATGAACTGCAAAGATTGCATTATTTATTAATGCTGCATAAGGAAGATTACAGAATACTGATTCTAGAAGAAACATATATATTGTATAGCTCTGCTCTCCAAGATTAGCCTGTAACTCATATATGAAACCGTACTCAAGGTTCATATATGGCGTCTCATGATTTCCTCTAAGCATGAATACCTTATCAGGATACTTGACCTTTAGCTCGAGTACCTTAGCTATAGTCTCGATCTGGTACTCTCCTCTATCAACGTAGTCTCCTAGAAAGAGTAGAGTCCACTCTGGAGGTTTGTACCTGGATATGATACTTTTGAGAGATAGATAATCACCATGAAGATCTCCTACCACGACTACCTTATCACTTTCTATCTTTACGAGCTGTTCCTCGCTTTTAAATATTGATTCTATATCTTTGCTATTCTTCGTTAGGAACTCTATCACGTCATCCATAGTGATGTCTGGAAGACTCATCTACTATAACTAGCCTAGTAAACATTTATTATATATTCCCCATACTAGTCTAGTTGAACGTGAGTTGCGAG
>JAADDN010000138.1 GCA_013153895.1 Thermoproteota archaeon
TTCGTGAAGTAAGTCCACAAATAAAAACAAAAATAATACACATACAAGCACACGGATACACAAAACAAGAACAAACAACATATGAAGAAACTCTAGAAGCAATAGCAGGATTATGTAAGAAGAGTGAGAGTAAGGACGAGAACTCTATTAACATAATAGGATTTCGATGTGATCTACCTCACTGGAGGCAAGATCTAGAGGAGATTCTTAAAATCTTAAGAGAGCAAGAGATCAAGGTTAACATTGTAGTACCATACTCAAGCTTTAGAGACTTAGAAGAGAATATTGGAAGAGCATGTCTCAATGTTGTCTTAGGTGGTGATGGTATTCTCATGGCTAGAAGACTTGAGAAGGAGCTTGGAATACCGTACATTGTTGTACCTTATCCATATGGTATTGAGAACATGAGATTCATGATTGAGGAAGTATGTAGAGAGCTAGGTAGGAGACCGAACCTGGAGATGATACGCAAGGAGCAGGAAAATGCTTTAAGTATTATAAGAGATCATTACACGTATGTAGATGGAGTATATGGTTCACTTCTATGTTGCCTAATAGGTGATCAATCGAGAGTCATCTACATGGCTGAGGTAGTTGAGAATGAGCTTGGAATGCCTGTAGAGTTCGTGGTAGTACGTTCGAGAAATCCATTCTATTCTATTAACTCGAGGTTCAATGTGATGTATGAGATAGATTTTAACGAGTTTGTTAAAAATGTTGTTGAGAAAGATATTGATGTTGTATATGGTTCAACATTTGAGAGAGTTTTATCATCTAGATATAATAAAGCTCTTGTTAGAGTATTCTACCCCACGTTTGATGAAGTAGTATTAACTGATAAGCCTTTAGTTGGACCTAGAGGATTACTTACAATTTTTGAGAAGACTCTTAATGAGATCATGCGTTGTCAAGAGAGAGCAGAGGTTAGGTACTTCTCTAATCTATCATAGTTAGGTAATCTTCATAACGTTATGAGTAGACTTTACTATTAGTCGTGGTAGATAAAGGTCAAGTTTGGGCTGAGAGAGTTGAAGGTGTTGTAGGCATAGTAATATCCCTCATAGTGTGGTTCATCAGGTACATAGTATCAATAAGCACGAGAAGTGTTGCAGTATTCGTAGATGCTCTTCATGCATTAATAGATGCATCAACATCAGGTATAGTACTTGGAATGAGTTTTCTAGCTGAAAAACCTGCAGACGAAGAGCATCCATATGGTCATGGTAGAGCTGTAGCATTAGGATCTAACATAATTGGGATGATTGTTGCAGGTATTGGAGCATGGATGATATATGAATCGTTTATGAGGTACATATCTGGAATCTATCCAGTATTGAGAGAGCTTCTTCCTCTAGCACCACTAATGCTTATTACTGCATTTATAAAACTTGGTCAGTGGCTCTTCGCTCGGTACCTAGGATTGAAATATGGCTCAAAGCTCTGTCTAGCAGATGCTAAACATCATCTTGCTGACGCTATCATGACTGGAGCGGTTGTAGGATCAATGTATGCTATATATTTCACAAAGATATACATAATTGACATAGTTATAGCTGTTGGAATAGGATCGTTCATAGTTAGAGAGGGTTTAAAAATAATGAAAGAGTCCTCATCAATATTGTTAGATAGATGTGTCAAGCCTCTAGCAAGAGAAGTTGAAAGAATTGCTAGATCTGTTAAAGGTGTGAAAGATGTAAAGAGAGTACGTGTAAGAGACTTCGGGAGGTACTATGTAGCTGAGCTAGATCTAGTAGTGGATAAGAACATGACTCTAGATGAAGCACATAAGCTTGCTCATGAGGTTGAGAACGTGATTATGAGGAACATGCCTGAGATTAGGCAAGTACATACTCATTTTGCTCCTGAGAATAGTGTTAGAGAGGATACCAACAAGCAACAAAATGCTCCTCATCAATCTTTATGAGAGGTGGTCTCTCTTTAGCACATCTATCTCTAGCATAAATACATCTAGGATAGAATGGACAGCCTTCAGGTAAGTTTATAGGATTTGGTGGTACATCACCTTTTATAGGTATATCAGTTATCTTCTTCTCAAGATCTACTGTAGGCACAGCAGCTATGAGAGCTCTAGTATATGGGTGAGCTGGGTTAAACACTACCTTATCTGCATCACCTATCTCAACTAGAAATCCTAGGTAAAGCACACCTATCCTGTTACCTACGTATCTTGCTGTAGCTATATCATGAGTGATGTATAGGTACGTTAGATTAAACTGATCTTTCAGATCCATCATTAGGTTAAGTATGTCAGCTCTCAGTGACACATCAAGCATAGATATTGGCTCATCAGCAACTACGAGTCTAGGTCTAAGTATTAGTGCTCTAGCTATAGCAACTCTCTGACGTTGACCACCAGATAACTCATGTGGATACCTATCTAAGAAGTCTTGTGGAGGAGTTAGCTGTACTTGTTCAAGCATCTTCATAACTAGCTTATCGACCTCCTCCTTCTTCTTAGCTATACCATACACGTATAGAGGCTCAGCAACTATATCACGAACCTTCAGTCTAGGATTAAGCGAGCCATATGGATCCTGAAATATTACCTGTACATATCTCCTATACATGCGTACTTCCTTCTCGTTCAACTTTGCAAAATCTATCTCTTTTCCATCAAGGTACATCATTACGCTTCCTGATGTTATTGGTACTAGTCTAGCAATCGCTTTTCCTAGAGTAGTCTTTCCACATCCACTCTCTCCTACTAGAGAGAAAATCTCTCCCTGTCTTATGGTGAACGTGACATCATTAACAGCTTTCACATATTTCATCTTCTTTTTCGATAATACTATTCCTCTCACGAGTGGGTACCATACTCTCAGTCTAATGACTCTCACAAGTGCTTCACTATCCTTATTAACATACTCCTCATACTCAGGAGATAATGGTTGTAATGGCTTCTCCATACTCATAGTTAACCCACCAGATGACATGCTACTAATCTTCCATCACCTACTGACTTAAGTTGAGGTTCCTCTTTTTTACATATATCGTCAGCATATGGACATCTTGGGTGAAATCTACATCCAGGAGGTGGAGATCTAAGATCAGGAGGCGTACCTGGAATACCTCTTAACCTACGTTTCTCTCCGTATAGTCTAGGTATAGCTTCTAGTAGAGCTTTAGTATATGGATGTAGAGGTTCCTTAAACAACTTCTCTAGTGGACCGTACTCAACTATCTTTCCAGCGTACATAACTGCTACATAATCAGCAATCTGAGCTATTAGTGATAGATCGTGAGTTATGAATATTAGACCGAAGTTGAACTTCTTCTGAAGCTCTTTTAGAAGTTTTATTACCTGTGCTTGAGTAATTACGTCTAGAGCTGTTGTTGGCTCATCAGCTACGATAACTCTAGGATATGTTGCTAATGCCATAGCTATTACAGCTCTCTGACGTTGACCACCTGAGAGCTCGTGTGGGTATGAGTCTAGTCTAGATGGATCTATTCCGACGTACTTTAGGATATTCTTAGCACGTTCTAGAGCTTCCTTCTTAGATATGTTCTCGTGAAGCAGTATTGCCTCAACTATCTGATCACCAATCTTCATAAATGGATTGAGAGCGTTCATTGCACCTTGAGGTATCACAGAGATGTATTTCCACCTTATCTTACTACGAAGCTCAGACTCGCTAAGCTTAACTATGTCTACAAATCCTTTATCAGTTGCAATTTCTATACTTCCCTCAACAATCTTAGCGTTTAGAGGTAGTATCCTTATCAGAGTCATAGCAAGACTAGACTTACCTGAACCACTCTCACCAACTATTCCAAGAGTCTTACCTCTAAATACTGTAAATGTGACTCCATCAACTGCGCGAACCTTAGAACCATCCTCAAGAAAGTACCACATCTTCAGGTTAGTAACTTTCAGAACTTCTACCATGCTCATGATCTCACCCGAGATGTCTCAATCTTGGATTTAACACTTCTTCTAGACCTCTACCAATTAACACGAACGCTAGACATACTATAGATAGCATTATGCCTGGAGGAATCCACCACCACCAGTATACGTTCCATAGTGATCTCTCAGCGTTCTCAAGCATTATTCCCCATGTTGGCCATGCTGGGTTCGTTAGTCCTAGAAATGCTAGTATAGCTTCAGACAATATTGCTGATGGTACTGCAAGTATGGTCCTTATCAGCACGTAAGGCATTACGTGAGGTAGAACATGTTTAAACATTATTCTACGATCAGTAGCACCTATAGCACGCTCAGCCTCTATGAAAGGTGTTGCTGAGGTCTGTTGAGCTATGACAT